>JBBSJT010000026.1:0-23285 GCA_038257035.1 Chlamydiia bacterium | reverse complement strand
GCGATCCTGCCGCGTTAGCGATCCTGCATATCCTGTAAAAAAAATCGAAGATGTTATAGATTTTAGAGGGTTTAAATTTTTACTTTCAAGTTGCATCGAAATATTATGTTTAGCTTTCTTTAGGGTGAGCAATGTCTAGAATTCCCTACTACTTAAATCTTTTTTTTCCTAAACTAGGCTAAATCATAGAATTTAAGGGGATTTATGAACGATTATTCTGCCATAGGAAGTTTTTTGCAGTTGAATGATGAAGCTTGCTTAAACTTTTACAAGAGAAGCGATTCCTTAAAGAAATATTCAGAAAGCACAGTGGCAACAGAGTGGCATTTGAAAAGAAAAACAGCTCGCGAAGATGCTGAGTATTTGCAAAAGTTTAATACGACCCCGAAAGAATTGGGAGAAAAGCTTCATCATATAGTAAAAAAGCAACTGGTTGATGAAAAGATTGAAAATCATGAAGATTGGTATAATTATGTGCTGAAAAATAATAATCAAGTGCCTAAATTATCTACTTCTCTTGAAAAAGAACTTGACGAAAGAATAGAGGAGCAGTCGGATGTGACATGCCCATTCTGCAAGAGGGAATTTAAAGAGATGACTTACCGGATCGTTCATAAAAAAACAGATCAGTCTCTATCTTTTACTGAATTTACTTTACATCTTGTCAGGGAACATGAATATTTTGCCATACATAAGGATTTCAGGCTTGAACCTGCAAATGTTTGCAAATTTTTTGGATATGTAGAAAAATGAGAGTTGTTTTAAAAGTTGGCACAAGCACCTTAACGCAAGGTGGTAAAAAACTTGTTCAGAAATATATGCTTGAGCTAACAAGGCAACTTGTTTTCCTTCAATCTCTTGGGCATGAAGTCATTTTGGTTTCATCAGGGGCAATGGCTGCAGGAAGGGAATTACTAGGACTCACGCCGGTTGATCAATCACTACCCCTTAAACAAATGTTCGCTGCTACTGGCCAGGTCGAGCTTATGCAAATATGGTCCAAATTATTTTTGCTCCATGAAGTTCATGTCGGGCAGATACTTCTTACCAAAGCTGATTTATCCGATGAGAAAGGACGTCTTAACGCAAAAGAGACGTTAAATTGTTTGCTTCAACATAAAATAGTTCCAATCATTAATGAAAATGATTCTGTTTCCACAGAAGAAATTCGAGTCGGAGATAATGATAATCTTGCAGCGTTGGTTGTTGATTTAATAGGCTCAGACCTACTGATTTTACTAACAGATCAGCAAGGGCTATATACGGCAGATCCAAGGCTCGACCCTGATGCCGTTTTAATTCCGCTTGTGACTTGCATTGATGATTCTATTTATTCTCTTGCAAAAGGCCCCTCAACCCATTGTGGAACGGGTGGCATGATCACAAAAATTGAGGCTGCAAAAATTGCAACAGATTCAGGAACTTTAACGGTGATTGCATCATCTGCAATTCCAAATGTTCTTATAGATATTTGCGATGGAAAAAAGATCGGAACATCATTCTTACCAAAATTTAAGAAGGGATAATGGAAACAAAAGAATTGGCAAAAAATGCTAAAAGTGCAACGTTTGAAATGGCTGTTGCCACAACCGATCAAAAAAACCAAGCCCTTCAATTTATTGTAGAACTGTTAAAAAGCCGAAAAAACGAAATTTTAAATGCTAATTTACAAGATATTCAAGAAGCTGAGGCAGCCTTTTTAAGCCAACCGATGATTGAGCGTTTGTCAATCCAAAACAGTGTGGAAGCTATTTGCTCAAGCATCGAAGAAATCATCAAGTTAGAAAATCCTGTAGGTGTTGTGTTTGAAGAGCGCACTCATTTAAAATTAAAGATCAAAAAAATACGAACTCCTATTGGCGTTTTGGGAATTATTTATGAATCTCGTCCAAATGTCACCATAGATTGTGCCGCCCTTTCAATCAAATCAGGAAATTGCGCTCTTTTACGAGGAGGCTCTGAGGCACTCCGAACGAATACTCTATTGACAGAAGTGATTCAAGAGGCCCTTCTAAAAGCTAAATTGCCGGTTTTTGCCGTTCAACTTATTAAAAGCCGAGATCGTGCAGAAATAAAGAAAATGGTTCGGCTAAAAGACACCATCGACTTGATCATTCCAAGAGGAGGAGCGAATTTACATCGCTTGTGTCTTGAAAATAGCAGAATACCTGTGATGTCAGGTGGAATGGGAGTTTGTCATCTATTTGTCGATGAGTTTGCCAATTTAGAGAAAAGTATGGATCTGATTCTTAATGCAAAAGTGCAGCGTCCAACAGTGTGTAATGCCCTTGATACTTTGCTCGTTCATGAAAAAAATGCCTCAATTTTTATTCCTCAAATCATGA
The DNA here is from genome assembly GCA_038257035.1 of Chlamydiia bacterium. Lineage (GTDB taxonomy): Bacteria > Chlamydiota > Chlamydiia > Chlamydiales > Parachlamydiaceae > JBBSJT01. The sequence goes on along the minus strand of JBBSJT010000026.1, from coordinate 20,940 downwards.
ATCTTTTGGCAAAATTCAAAGTTACTTTCAAGTTAGATAAAAAAAGCTATGCTATTGCAAAAAAAAATCAATGCGATGCAGTCTATGAGCTTGCAAAGGCCAAAGATTTTGATACCGAATGGTTAAGTCTTGTGCTTAACATCAAAGTTGTTAAAGATTTGGAATTAGCAATTGCACACATTAGAAAATACAGTACGGCGCATAGCGATGGTATTCTTACTGATAATCAACAAAATGCACAGCACTTTGTTAACTCGGTAGATTCTGCTGCAGTGTATGTAAATGCTTCCACCCGTTTTACCGATGGCGGACAATTTGGTTTAGGAGCAGAAATTGCTGTTAGCACACAAAAACTCCATGCACGAGGACCTATGGGCTTAACTGAGCTAACATCCTACAAATGGGTAGTCAGCGCCGATTACGCTTCTAGAAGTTAGCAAGGATGTGCATCTAGGTATCAAAGATTGTTTTGGAAGTACATTAGAATTTTTTTAACGCAAAGAAGCTGCAAAAGACGCAAAGGCGCAAAGATAAAATTACTTTTAGGATGGCAAAGACTTTAATTTTAAATTCTTTGCGCCTTTGCGTCTTTGCGTTAAAAAAATCAGTAAGGTTAATTACAAATCGATTTAAGTAAAAAGAGAAGAGGGTGTATGAAGATTACGATTGTTGGCTGCGGCAATATGGGCAAAGCTTTTGCCACACGTCTAAAAGGTCACACACTTTTTCTTTACGATCATTTTATTGAAAAAAGCAACGCCTTGTCAGAATTTGGTCTGCCTTGCCAAGATGCAAAGGCGGCTATTAATCAATCCGATATCATTATTTTAGCTGTTAAACCTCAAAGCTTTGATGAAGCAAGCCAGCTATTTCAAAATACAACCTGTGAAAATAAAATACTGATCAGCATTCTGACTGGAGTTTCAATTGAAAAATTAAGAGAAAAAATTCCATACCAAACCATTGTGCGCATGATGCCTAATCTTCCCTTGATTTATGGGGAGGGGCTTCTTGGGGTATCTATTGATAAGCCTTTAAATTCTTTTGAAAATGAACAATTAGTAGAGCTTATTAAACCGCTTGGAAAAATGCATTTTCTTGAAGAAAAAAAGATGAACGCCTTCACCTCTCTTGCAGGATCAGGGCCCGGTTTTGTTTTTTCCATGATCCAATCCATGATTGATGCAGGGGTTGAATTGGGTTTTACAAACCAAGAATCTACACAACTAGTTTTGCAAATGGTGAAGGGGAGTGTCCATTTGATGGAAAAAAGCGGCAAGGACACGGATGAGTTAATCAAACAAATCGCAACACCGAACGGCACCACTCGGGCAGGTCTGGACAAGTATGAAGAACTAGGGGTCAACGAAGGCATTAAGGCCACCTTCCTCGCCGCTTATGTTCGTGCCAATGAGTTGTCATAAACTTTTTAGAGGATTTTAAAGGACAAAAAGTACATAAAGGAAAAAAGGACTAAAAGGGCAACTTAACCGTCTTGAAAGTATCTTCAAGGCGTTGGATTTGTCAATGTAGTCCTTTTAGTCCTTTAAAATCCTTATAAACTTAAAAATAATATTATTGATGAAATTCAAGAGGAACGTATATGGGTAATTTCAAGCTGATGTTTCAAGTCTCTTTATGTCTTATTGCAAACGGTCTTCAAGCAGAAATTCCCGCAAATGCATTTAAGCTATTTCCACCCATGAATGAGATTTATCATCCGGTTTCTACAAATAATGAAGAAGCCCAAAAAAACTTTGATCGCGGACTCACTTACATTTTCGCCTTTAACCATGATATCGCGTTTAGATCTTTTGAAAATGCTGCCAATTTAGACCCATCCCTTGCAATGGCCTATTGGGGAATGGCTTTGGCTATTGGGCAAAATATCAATGCCGATGTTACACCCGAAAATGAGCTAAGAGCTTATAATTATATACAAAGAGCATTGCAACTAAAAAAAAATGCCACCCCAATGGAACAAGATTACATTCAAGCTTTAGCTACACGCTATACAAACGATATAGAAGCCGACTTAATTCCCTTACGTTATTCCTACAAAAATGCGATGCAAAAGCTTAGTGCAAAATACCCTGAAGACCTTGATGCCAGAACTCTATATGCAGAAAGTATTTTGGATTTAGATCCATGGAAATGGTGGACAAAAGATGGAAAAGCAAACCCCGGAACATATGATGCTATAGATGCCCTTGAATTTGTTTTAATGCGCAATCCGGATCATATCGGGGCCAATCATTATTATATTCATGCAATGGAAGAATCCAAATACCCTGAAAGGGCATTAATGTCAGCCTATCGTTTGGAAAATCTTCTTGTAGAATCAGGACATTTATTGCATATGCCAAGCCATATATTTTTAATTGTCGGTGATTATGAAAGAGCTTTAAAGGCTAATAAAAGAGCGATTGCACAAGATGTTCTTTATATTGAGGAGCTTGGGTTAAAAAGTGGAAGATATCCGATGCACTATCTTACACACAATTTAAGTGTTCTTAAACGGGTTTATATGCTGATGGAAGATGAGAGTAATGCTATTAACACCGCTTTCGAAATTGTAGAATTTATAAAACAAGATGCCGATGCGATGCAAACCATGGCCTATCACTTGATTGCTCCTTTAGAAGTGTACCTTTATTTTAATAAATGGAATGAGATTCTTAATTTTAAATTAGAAACAGATTATCTGCCGGCAGTTGCCTATTTGCACTATGCACGTGCTATGGCTTATGCGCATATCGGAAATCTCAGCTCTGCTAAACAGGAAAAAGAAAGGATGCTTCAGGTAAGAAGTCAATTTACAGGGGAACAGGTCTCAAATAATCCTGCGGCAAATGTCATTGGTTTAACCAATTTATTATTAGATGCCGCAATAAGCAATGTGGCAGGCTTTCCATTGGAAGCCATCGATTCTTTGAAAAAAGCAGTAGCTGCAGAAGATAAGCTCACCTATGATGAGCCGCCTCCGCATTTTATGCCTGCAAGATTATCGCTTGGGTTTGCTCTATTAAAAGAGAAGCAATTTAAAGAGGCAGAAGTTGTATTTAATGAAGGCTTAAAAGATCTTCAAAGAAATGGACGGCTTTTATCTGGTCTCTTTCTTAGCTTAAAAGGCCAAGGCCGTGATTTGGAAGCTTATTATATTGAACGAGAATTAAAGGCCGCACTCAAAAACGCTTCCTCACCTACATCATCAACATCCTTACAACCTATTTGCAACTAACAAGTATTGTGGGTTTCTTAACAACAGAGGGCAAGAGAGATCAAGAGAGAAACAATTGAATGGGCTGAGAGGGTTACATTTCTATAACTTTTATGATTTTTTTTCAGGATATTCAGGATCGCTCCGCTTCGCTTCGCGGCAGGATCAGGCAGGATAATATCAACCTTACGGATATACTAAGGATTGATATTATCCTGCCTGATCCTGCCGCGAAGCGAAGCGGAGCGATCCTGAATATCCTGAAAAAAAATCGAAGGTGCTAAATTAATAGGTTTAATGGGATTTAACTTTTTCATTTTCAAGTAGCATTATATATTGTTCTTAAGAACTCACATGTAAAAAATTACTGAGTGCTAGCTCTCTTTTGGGAGGGGGATGTCGTTTAAGGCAGACATGAGGATTGGATTTTCAACATGCCATAAATTCTTGTCAATTTCTCCTGGACAGCCTTTAATCCATCCCCATCCGTGACCATAAAAATCGCTATCAAAAATAAATAGACGGCTATCTTTTGGAATAAGATTATTGTTTTTTGCAGTCTCAATCTTTTCCAAAATTAAAGAAACGCCGTAAAATATGCCATTAATCCTGTCTTGCAGGTCTTCAAGTCTTGGGTCCGCATTTAATTGAATAAAAATAGCCACATGCTCTTTCACAGTATAGTAATGCATCCCTAATGTGGAAAGTTTATCCATTCCAAAAAGCACATAATCTTGATTGGAAGATAAGGCCTCTTTTAAATAGGCCTCAATGTTATATAAATGTGCTGGCAAAGAATCGAGAGTTCCAAAGATATCCTCGCTGATTTTTACAAACTTATCTTCATCAGCTTTTGCGACATAAGGAAAATCAAGATTTTCACGCTTGAAATAATTCTCGGCAATTTCAAAGGCATCAAGAGAAGATTGTGGATTGAGTGGGTTCATAATATCTTCCTGTTAATGTGTTAAATAGCTTTATAAATTCTAAGGTCGTTCCAGGATGTGGTTCGATAACGATCCCTTTCTCTAAAATAGTAACTGTTATTTGAATCTTGGGCTTTCATGGCATCAGAGCTTAATAGAGCCTCTGCATTATCGACAACTAAAAAATCTTTGCTGTTTATATGATCAACAAGTTTTTGGAGACGCTCTATTGTAGCTTCAATTTCAGCATTTGAAATGTATTGTCTAAGAGTTTCTTTTAATTGCTGTTGATTAGAATAAAGATTGTTAATGTTTTCCTTAATCTCTTTTGTGACCACATTTGGCATTCTGAGCATTAAAGATCCATTGTTGGGTACCACAAAGCCTAAAGGTTTTTGTAAGCGTACATCGACATCTTTTGGTACGGCATTGACTCCAAACGAGCAATCGTTATCGATTGCTTGAACTTTTGATGTTTTAGGATCTATATAATAATTGCCGGGGTGGCGATCTACTTGCCCTGAAATCCAATCAAATACCTGCATTTTTAATAAACCCTCTACAGTCACAGGGGTTTCAAGTTTAATTGGAGTATGGGCTTTTGTCACAAAAATTTCAAGTTTATTGTCCGTACGTCTACTGATTCTAATTTTTTTAAAATTCGGCAATTGCGAGCGTATAAAATTGGCTTCATTTGGACTTAAAACTTTTTTATTACTGATAAACAATTCTATGTGTTTGTATTCAAAGCTACTTTCGTCAATTTTAACTTCAATTGATTTTTTAATATGAAATTCAGGGATAGTAACAAAAATTTTGTTATCTTGATGTATAATTTCTTCTACACCTAATAGCTTTTTAAGTTGATTTTCTCCATCGGGAACTAATTTTCCATTTTCTAAAAGATGAGCTGCATTCATTTTTTTTAAAAAAGTCAAATTTAGCTCTTCTGTTACCATTATAGGAGGCTCTGGGCTTCCTCCTTTTGCTGTTTCCATTAAAATGCCACGCTTGCCATTCACAATCACATATTCGGTTTTAACACCAATTGGATTATCATCGCCATAGAGTAATTTGTCCAAAGCAAAACTTGCGACTGAGCGAGCTGTTAAATGCGCATCATCACCTTCCGGAATTCCTGAGGCTTTTGCTGTACCAAAATTTTTTTCTTTAATTTGAGTGACTAAATCGATTTCAGAGGGATCAGGCTTAAAAACACCCTGGTTTGTGCCATCATCCACACTGTAGACTTTGTTTACAGCACCGCCCCCTAAATATTTAAAATAAGGTTCCTTTTCTTCAACATTGATAATTTTCGTAAATAATTTTTGGATGTTAGATTCTAAATTATCATTTTCAATACCCTCATTTCTTACCATTTGTAAAATTTCACGAAACACTTGGCGGTCATAATCATTAAAATTTGATAAATCTAAATCGGCTAAAGTCTCTTTTTGTTCCTTTGTTAACATTTTTATTTCTTCATTTACCTTATTTTTCCACTGAGGATCGTTTTTTAAAACATCTGCATAATCGTTAAATGTTCTAAATGTTGAATTTTTTAATAAAAGAGCAATCACTTGAACTTCAGCATTTTTTGCCGGATCCCAAGTTTCTTTTTTTCCATCAGCATATAGAGTGTAAATAAGTTCCACATCCCCTGTTTTTAAATGATGTTTCACATGTGATTCGTAAATGATGAGGCGTGGCTTTTCTTGAGGATTATCTAAATTTTTAAATATTTTTTTCACTGTTTTTGACACGACAAATATATCGCTATTTTTTGAGATAGCATCTGTTTCAAAATCAAATTTTGTTTCGTTAATTTTTCCTGCATTTGCCCAAGGGTAGGAAATGGTATTCGGGTATTTTAAAGGAATTTCATTTGCAAATTCTTGGCGAGCGGAATTTATAATTTCATCAGTATCAAAATAAATTTCTTCGTTTGTATAAGCTTCTTTGACATAAGCTTCTATGCTGTCTGAAATAAAGCGATATAGAGATTTTTCGCTCATTAGCTCTTTGTCTTTGGTATAAAACTGGGATCTTGGAATGATTTTTTCACCAATTATCAAACGATCAGAGTCCAATATCTCTGATGCTGTGTTTTCAGGATCTTTGATGATGCTTTTAAGAAGCTTCTCTTTGCCGGCAGACACAGGACTATTTAATTGACTAGAGGCATTATTTTTTCGTTCTTCGATAGAGGGAGGGTCAAGGTTTTTAAGTTTAGTGGAAAGGTTAATTTTTACCTTTTCGACATGAGAGGCTGATAATGATGCCTCTTTTGACGATGCTCTTAATTTTTTCCTTGATATGACACCTTGGATCTGACTTACACTCTTTTTTGATTCAGTATGAAGTGTCTTTTTACCAAGCTGATCTGCTTTTTTTATTTCAGCAGATTCACCTTTTTTTTCAACATTAGAGACTGGTTTAGCATTATTAAAATTTACCGGCTCCATAGTAACCACCAATTATTAATTGTTTATTGCAATCTAATTTAATTTTAACATATAATAGATTATTAATTACAATTAAAACTGATGGTCTTTAATTCAGCTAGTTTATCGTTTTAGCTTTACTTCGAACAAAAGGAGTTGCTTTTCCTTTACCTTTTAGTCTTAGGCAGCCACCATTTTTGCATTTGATATTAGCATATTTTTTTTGCTTTTTTGGCTGTGGAGCAGTAGCCTTTGCTTCTTCCGTTTGTGCTGTTTCTGTCGATTGAGCTTTTAGATCAAAAGTGATGAATGAAGTAGCAAACAAGGCTAAAAATAATAATTTTTTCATATTTCCTTCTTTTTAGGTAGTAGTGACGGGATGCATCATAAATCTTGCATAAGTATTTAATCAATAAAAATCAATAAAGAGATTTTCCGCCAAGACACTACCACTAAGGAGGACCTTTTTACCGCGAAGGACGCGAAGAAAGACGCGAAGGCACGCGAAGAAGCTTAGCTTAAGCGCGATAAGGAAGAGGGCAGAACGACTTGAAGAACACATCAGCCTTTGCAAAGATCAACAACCTTCCCTTGTCTTTCGCGCTTCAGCTAAGCTTCTTCGCGAGCCTTCGCGTCTTTCTTCGCGTCCTTCGCGGTAAAAAGGTCCCCCTTAGTGGTGAATCTCTTTGGTAGAACAACACCCGGTATGTACACAACCGGCCCTCTAAATTGCAAAGCATTATCGCAAAGAGTCTTACTCAAATAATCATAAGTGCCGATCCCAATTGGGGCATCGAGTAAAAGCCGATGTGCCATGGACCCTATATAGCTAAGACCTACATCACTTTCAAAACTACTACTTAGAACAAGTTCAAGGCCTCGTTTTTTTGCAAAATCCTGTAATGCCAAACAACCCAGTATCCCACCTTGAATTGTTGGCTTATAAATGATCGCCTTTAATGTAGGCAATAGCTCTAGCTGACTTAGTCCAAGATCTGTTGGATAAGATTCATCTATTGCTAAAGGATGTAAAAATTTTGCTAAATCATTTGGGTTTTGAAAAGGTTCTTCAACATAATCAAAGGAATTCAACGGGAATTGTGCAAAAAAAGCAATTGATTCTGAAGTTGTCCATGCACGATTGACATCTATTCTTAAAGAAAAATTATCCTTCAATTGATGGATTACAAGAAAAGCCTCATCAAATGTTAGATTGGAAACCTTTAATTTTGCTGAAGTAAATCCTTGGAGTTTTTTTATTTTTGCTTGTTCCAAAATTTCTTCGTAGGTTCCCATGAGTAGAGCACTAGTTTTTACCGTATGATTTTGCAGAGGATTTAAAAGCGATAAAAGAGCAGATTCAAGTCCAAATGTAACTGAAGGCAATAATTCTAGTTTTGAAATTTCAGTAAAGAAGTTATCAGTTGTCCAGTTAATGTTAAAAATTTCATATTGTTTTTCTTTTAATTGCAATATAGAGTCTTCTAATGTTTCAAGGCTCCATTTAGGGAGTGGGGAAATCTCTGCCCAACTGTTAGCCCCTTTGTCATCAAAAAGGTTAATTAGTACACCTCTTCGCAGTTGATTGCTCTTAAGTGGGATATTAAATTCAGCCAAGTTTAAAAGTTCTATTTTCAAGAAAAGAGCTCCACTTCCATTTTTTTGATAACATGACTTTGCACTATTATGAAGAAAAGTGCAAAATAGATTTCTATAAAATATCAACCTTCGAAAACCATCGGAATCAGATGAATGATGTAACTTATTATAAATTGGTGCAGGAAACGTTACTTGAAAGCTGGAATAAAACCGAAAAATCTTTACCTATCAAGGACGAGGATTGGGAAGTTGGCATTACCTTATTTGCTAAAATTGCCCTTGAATTTATCGAAAGACAAAATATAGGAAAATTATCAGATAAAAAAATTTCAAATAGCACTTCATCGCTTGATGAAAGAATTTATAAAATTAAAATTTTTGTACAAGATCATGCAGAAGCTTTTCAAATTTTTTGTCAAACAGGTCTTCTATCTTCTTCAGATAAAATTCTTACAGAAAACTCTCTAAAGTATGTTTTAGGTCAAGATGATAAAATTTTGTCATACATGATGACACGAACAAGCCACTGGATGAGTGAAAAAGAATTGGATAAACTTTTTTCTTTTCAAATTGATAATGATGTGGGCGAGGTTGTAAAAAGTTGTTTCTATCTTCTTCATACTTATAAAAAAAATGCAGATAACCGAGCAGGGTACTATTTTTTGTGGCTATTTAATAGATATGGAGAATGCTCTTTCAAGATGCCAAGAAGGCGTTTTTTTTATAATTCCAGCGTCACGGATGTGCTCACACAGTTCTTAGAAGATAAAGGTTGTAAAGCCAACTGGGAAAAAGTAGTAGAAATCATGATTTATCGAGAATCAAAAGCTTGCAAATCTATTTTTGAAGAAGTGCTGTTGGAAGAATCGTTTCCTTTATTTTTCGATTTACTCCCTGATTTATTTGAAAATACCCCCATATTTCAGTGGCCAAATAAATTAAATATTCTGATGAATGTTTTAGAAATTCTTACAAATGAAAGTAGGTTGGTCATTTTAAAGACAATGATTTCAAGTATTGATCACGACACCGCAACTTTGGGACATTATCTTTATAAAGTTTTTAATGCTAAATCTTTAAAAAAAGTAATTCCTAATTTAGAAGCATTAAAGATGAGATTTCCGAATATTTATGAGTTTGCTTTTAGATTAATCTCTCAGCACTCTCTGCTTGAATTTAAGTATGGAAAAGCAAACCGTCAAGAAGCGTGCATCAGGCTAAGTTTCAATGGCTTAAGAATGAAGAGCGTATTTATTCAAGGATCTTTAATGATAGGGGTGCAAACTTTTAAACATCTAACCTATCTTAATGCCTATGACATGCATAGTGAAAAACGCATTTGGACTATTCCTTTAATTATGGGGGATGATAAAAATACCTTGATAAATGATTTTCCTAAAATAAAACAGGTCGGAGATTTTCTGGTATTTCAATTTATTAGGGAAAAAAAACTGCATTTTATTAATGCAGAAACAGGTGAGTTCGAATTTGAATTAAAGTTACCTGCGGCTTCTATAAATAATTTTGAATCCATGCATATCAGTTCAACGGGTAATATTTATCAAATGGTGCATGATGGTCCCCACCGCAAATTAATTGGTGGGCGTCTTCAGAAAAATAAATGGATCCCTTCTTTTGAATTAAAAGCTCCAAATGGGTTTTTACGACCTTTTTCAACTCACTGTGGATTTCAAAGTTTTGATAAATTGCTCGTTTGTGGACCGACAGGTCATCTTGCAACAATTGAGGGCTGTAACGAGGCTCATGTTATGGATGATAAGCTTATTGCAATCGAAAACGATCCTTTAAATAAATCAGGAAGATTATTAACAATCAGAACTTTAAAGCTCGATAAAGACGTTATCTCACCAATTGAAACAAAAATCCCGATTAATATAAGAAAGATAACTTTTGGTAATATTTCTTACGATAAGCAACATATTGTACTCTTTTCAAAAAATATTTCTGATACTTCCCCAATTTTTATAGATCTTGAGACTGACACTGAAAATGTAAAAGTTACTTATAGTACTACCAAGTTTTATTCTCATGAGGAACATATGATTAATCCTCTAACTGGTGAGCTTTGGGTTTTCGATCAAGCATCTAAAAGCGTATGGAAAATATCAGCTGAATCAAAAAAGTTGATGACCTATTTGAATTACAGTCGAGGAACCTCTTTTTTACATGTCGATAAAAATGATCATCTTTATTATATTGTGAACAAAAAACCATCAACCCTTTCAGGGGATGGTAAAAGACTTAATATGAAAGATAAGCAGCAACCCTTAAAATCCATACACATCACCTGAATGTATATGCTGGTACTGCCTGAAAGTAAAAAGTTTCAGATTTTTTCAACGCAGAGACTCAGAGACGCAGAGAAGCGCGCTAAAGCGCGAAAAGAATAAGAAAAAGAAATCGTTTTTTCGTGGCTTAGAAAAGAATTTAATTTGTCTAATTTCGCGCTTAGGCGCGCTTCTCTGCGTCTCCGCGTCTCTGCGTCTCTGCGTTGAAAAAATCATAGACGTTTAAATAAGTCTCTTAGAAGCATACTCTTAATTTTTTAAAAAATTTATCACTTTGAAGTTCAACCGGTGTATGCACCTATTGAGGATTTATTGGAGAGGATTTCGATTTTTAGGGCAAGCTCCTGATGCTCTAAGATATTGACGAAGAGCCCTAAATCTTGTCTTTTTTGATAATGTTGAATGCATAAATACTTTTCTTTGAGTGTAAGAATTCTTTCCACTGCACCATTTAGCCTTAATTCCAAATTTTTGTCATTCTTTACGGATTGTACGATGCTTTTATGTATACGTTGAATGTCTTTAAATTTAAGTTCAAGGCTTGAATTTCCATTCAATTGATGCCCTCCTAAGAGGAGAATATCACATCCGGCTTGCAATGCTTGCAGGGAAGTATTTTCAATGTTAAGACATTTTTTTAAAACACCTTCCATCACCAGAGAATCACTGATAATAACACCTTTAAAACCCAAATTCTGTCTTAAAAAATTAAGGGTTTTGAAAGAAAGGGTTGAACAATTTTCTTTGTCAAAAGAAGGAACGAGCATATGTGCTGTCATGATGGCATCTGATTCAAGTGTTGCAAAAGGAATCAATTCCATCTCTTCCAACTGTTGCATGGTTTTATTGTTGATAGGTAGAGATACATGTGAATCCTCAGCAGTGTCGCCATGACCAGGGAAATGTTTTAATGTTGTGATGACATTGGCTTTTTTAAAACCTTTTAAGGCTTGGAGACCAAAATCAACTACGGTTTTCGGACAATCTCCAAATGCGCGATTACCTATCACCGGATTATTAATGTTACTATTGATATCTACAACCGGTGCAAGATTCATATTAATACCAACGGCATGCATTTCTTCTCCCATAACAACTGCCGCCTCCATTGCCAGCATAGGATTAGCAGTTAATCCCAAAGCAGCATTTCCCGGAAATTTGGTAAAACCATCTTTTAATCTTGTAACTCTTCCCCCTTCTTGATCGGTGGCAATCAAAAGTGGGATTCTGGCCAGAGCTTGAAGATCCATGCTTAGGGTTTGAATTTGTTTAGGGGAGCTTAATCCGTTTGACCAATTGTAATAGATGAATCCTCCAACCTTAATATCTTGGATTAAGGATTTAGCTTCATCGTTAATGGTTTCACCACGAAAATGAACCATCATGATTTGGCCAACTTTTTCTTCTAGGCTCATTTCTTTGATGTTGTAAGATGGGAAACAGGGGATTGAACAAGCGCAAGCAGTTATTTGTAACACTTAAGATACCTTAAAATTTTTAATTTAAGTGTACTAAAAAAAATACAAAAGTAAATGATCTTTATTTTTTCTTAAGGCAAGGAGGTGTTGTTTTACGTTTTAACGAGGAAGTAAAAATTTGAATAGGCAAGGAATCGATCAGAGGGTACATAGAGGAATTTTCTATATAAAGACTGTTAAGTCTAGGACTTAAGTGTCGTCTATTGGAATTTGCCATTGTTTACTCCTTAATATTTAATTTTGGCAAATATCATTGCCTCCATCGTTCATATAATCAATCGAGTTTTTTTTATTCAATATTTTTTCTTTATATTATTTCAAATGGAATTTTGACAAAGAAGTGTTATTGCTGCGAGAATGGGATATGCTATTTAAGTAGGTAATTAAATTTTAACTAAAAATATTTAAATAAATTTATATCTATTTAAAATAATATAAACTATTGTGATGTTATAGGGGTTAATAACTGTTTTTAGTTGTACCCCCTTGTTCTTTGTTTAATTACCTAATCTATAGATTTATTGCTTACATTCTAAAAAATTTATTTAATACCAAAGAGGAGTTAAGTATGGCTACAAAAACAAAAAAAATGAAAACGCTCAAAGATTTGTTCTTAACTGAACTTAAAGATATGTATAGTGCTGAAAATCAAATTGTTGAATCGTTACCTAAATTAATAAGTCTAGCCTCATTTAAGGATCTAAAAGACGGTTTGTCAAACCATCTAAAAGAAACAAAATATCAGGTAAAGCGACTAGAAAAAATATTTTCAATATTAGGTCTTCCCGTCGAAGAGGAATTTTGCGAAGGGATGGAAGGGATTATCAAGGAAGCTGATGAAATGCTTGAAGGTCAAACAAAATCAGCTACTTTAGATGCGGCTATTATTAGTTGCGCTCAGAAGGTTGAACATTACGAAATTGCTTCTTATGGCACATTGCGTAGCTTTGCAACATACTTAGATTTAGAGGACGAAATAGTTGATCTTCTTCAAGAATCCTTAGATGAAGAAGGCGGTGCTAATAAAGCGCTTACAAAAATTGCCGAAGGAACTATGTTTACTGACGGTATAAACGAAGAAGCAGTTTCAGGAAACTAAATATTGACTTGAAACACTCCTACATCATGTAGGGGTGTTTCTATTAGGAGGTGTATGAAATATAAAAAACCTGAAAAAATATTACCCGCACAATCACAAAATCCGCCAGGTGTTCAAAAAAAAATGAAACCATTGCCACAAGTTGAAAAAACGTTAACAGGACCACAACTTCTTGATAAAGTTGCAGTAATTACCGGTGGAGATAGTGGGATTGGTCGCTCTGTTGCAGTTGACTTTGCAAATGAAGGAGCAGATATCGTAATTGTTTACTTAAAAGAAAACGATGATGCTAAAGAAACAAAAAGAATGGTAGAAGAAAAGGGCAGACGTTGCTTATTAATTTCAGGTGATATTGGAGACGAAAAATTTTGCCGGTCTGTCATTAAACAAAGCATTAAGACATTTAAAAAAATAAATATTTTGGTCAATAACGCAGCAGAACAACATCCGCAAAAATCTATTGAAGATATTACCAAAGAGCAACTCCAAAAAACTTTCTCCACTAATATTTTCTCTATGTTTTACATGGTCAAAGCAGCTTTGCCATACTTAGTAAAAACTAAAGGTACAATCATCAATTCTTCGTCTGTTACAGCTTACAGGGGAAGTAAAAATCTTTTGGACTATTCTTCAACCAAAGGAGCAATCATTACTTTTACAAGATCCCTTGCCTTATCCCTTGTTGATAAAGGTATTCGCGTGAATGCTGTAGCGCCGGGACCTATATGGACACCTTTAATAGTCTCCACTTTTCCAAAGCAAAAAGTTGAAACTTTTGGATCTGATGTACCTATGAAAAGGCCGGGTCAGCCGTCGGAAGTTTCACCATGTTATGTTTTTTTAGCATCAGATAATTCTTCCTATATGACTGGTCAAGTATTGCATCCCAATGGAGGGGAAATTGTTAATACTTAGTAATCATGTCATCTAATTGATAGGTACTATTGTCAACCCTCATTTAAAATTTAAATTTCAATCCTAAAACAATGTAGGTATTGAAATTTAATTTATTGTTTTTTTTCAATTACTTCCAGACTTAAAAACCTATTGTCCTAAGAACTTTTGTTTTTTGTCATTCTGCTATTATCCCCATAGTAAAAAAAAAATTGGTTGATGTTATAGTTTAAATTCAAGCTTGACATTTGCAAAGTCCTGGTCTATATCTCAAAATAGACGTGTTTCAAGGAGGAAGTTTATGCCACATAAGAAAAAGAAAGACAATCCCGACGATCCAAAACAAGTCAATTTTGACCGCGACGAAGAAAAAGGTCCGAGTGATCATCTTAAAAAGCCCTATCAGACTACTGAAGAAGAAAGAGGTGATGCTGAGGATGATCAGTACTATGAAGAAGAAGAATTCTTAAGTCCTGAAGAAACCAAATTGAGAAAAGAAGCGGGTGATTTATCTGACCAGGATTTACTCTAGTACACTTTCAACTATTTTTTACATCTGACTTAATAACTAACTATTGTTAAAAATTTATAAAGTTTAAGTATTTGTATACTTTAATTTTTATATGTTTGATGTTTATATTTAAGGTAGCTAATAAAAACAAGGGGGTTTTATGATAAAATATTTTTCAATGGTAATGCTTTCATTAACATTGGTAGCTTGTAGTTCTCAAGATAGAACAACCACTTCATCAACTCACATGGATAATGATAAAAATGGTCGTGTAGATCATGTCAATAACAGTCGTGTAAATAGCGATGTCAATGCTCGTGCAGATTACGATACAACTGGTCGTCGTGTAAATAGCGATGTCAATGCTCGTGCTGATTACGATACAACTGGTCGCCGTGTAGGTAACGATTACAACGGGCGTATTGATAATGATAATACCGGGAAAAATGTTCGTGATCGCGATTCTGCAGCCATCACTCCACTCGATCAATCAGAAAGTGAAGCTGATCGAACAATCACACAAAAAATACGTAAAGCTGTTGTAGCCGATGATGCTTTGTCAACGAATGCACAAAACATCAAAATCATCACGATAAATGGTGTTGTTGTATTGCGTGGGCCGGTTGCAAACCAGCAGGAAATAGATTCTGTTTTAAGAAAAATTAGTGATGTCCAAGGTGTTGTAAGAGTTGATAATCAACTTGAAATCCTTAAGAAATAATATTAACCAACCAATTTAGGAGTTTATATGAAAAAAGCAGTTTTTGGCTTATGCCATAATGAAGAACAAGCTCAGCATATCGTAGATAGATTATTATCTTCAGGATTTACAAATGCAGACATTTCGATTCTTTCTCCGGATCTTCATGCATCCGAAAGAGAAAAAGGAAGTCTTGGAGTTGAAAAACACTCAAAAGCTTCTGAGGGTGCAGCAGCCGGTGGAACAGCTGGCGGAATTTTAGGTGGATCATTAGGATTATTGGCAGGCCTCGGTGCTTTGGCAATCCCTGGAGTTGGTCCATTTATTGCTGCAGGTCCTATTGTTGCAGCTTTAAGCGGTTCTGGATTAGGTGGAGGCATAGGCCTACTAATCGGAGCACTCGTTGGATCAGGTATTCCTGAGTTTGAAGCCAAAAAATATGAAAAAGGGCTTCGTGAAGGTAACATTCTAATCAGTGTTCATGCTGATACATCTGAGCAGATAACAAGAGCTGAAGCCATCTTGAAAAAAGAAGGCGCACATGATATTACATCATCAAGTCTAAGCTAATGTTTAATTCATTCAGGAGTGATAACACTCCTGAATGAATTTTTTTACTACTGGAGAATGCACCAATCATTTTCAAGTGGTCTGATTCCTTGATTCTCTTCTGAAATTTTTAATTTAACAAAATTTATTTGGTTTTTAAGCGAACATTCATGCGTTTTTCCTTTAGGAATTGTATTTCCGTCATGATCCTCATAATTTATGTTATGCGCATGATGAAACGTAATGCATTCTTTTATTTCAGAGGATTGTAATTTTTTTAAAAAAACTAGCACTTCTTTGTGAGTTTTACAAGCTGCAGCTTCCTGCTGTTCCGGAATCGTCTTTGAAGTTTCTATATTGATTATATTAACAGCTGTACCGTTGCTATCTAGATTTAAAGCAAAAATAGGACTCATATGTTAACCTCATTTTAAGTTAGTTTTCAAAAATCTTAGCAGACACGTTTTATAAAGACAATAAGATTGTAATTAATAACTTTATGGATTAAATAGAGAAATAATTATAGCGAATTTTTAAAGGAAGGTGAACAATGAAATTTAATTTTTCCGGTAAAACAGCTCTTGTAACAGGTTCAAGTGAAGGCATAGGGTTTGCCACTGTAGAATTATTGTTGGAGGAAGGGGCAGAGGTTGTGATTAATGGAAGGAATGAAACTAAACTTGAAAAAATTGCAGTTGATTTAAGAAAAAAATTTCCAAAAGCCTCTTTAAAAATAATAGCTGCAGATTTAGGAACTGCTGATGGAGTTGACGCACTTATTAAAGCATTGCCTTCCTGTGATATTTTAATAAATAATTTGGGTTTTTATGAATTAAAACCTTTCGAGCAAATTTCGGATGAAGATTGGATGCACATTTGGCAAGTCAATGTGATGAGCGGTATTAGACTTTCGCGATATTACCTACCAAAAATGTTAAAAAAAGGCTGGGGCCGTTTAATTTTTATTAGCAGTGAGTCGGGGGTCCAGATTCCAAAGGATATGATTCACTACGGCGTCACGAAAACTGCACAAATTGCCGTTTCAAGGGGGTTAGCTGAATTGACAAAAGGCACAAACGTCACTTCGAACAGTATTCTTGTCGGCCCAACAATCACAACCGGGGTTCATGATTTTATGACTGATATTGCTGAAAAAACAAAAAGCACATTGGACGATGTAAAAGAAAAGTTTTTCCAAGAGACTCGTCCCTCTTCACTAATAAAACGTTTCATTGAACCTGTAGAAGTTGCCAATTTGATTGTCTATGTTGCTAGTGAGGCATCCTCTGCTACAAATGGTGCCGCCCTTCGCGTCGATGGTGGGTGTGTTTCAACGATTGTTTGAGAAGGGCGCTCGATATGGGAAAGTTCTAAGAGGGATTTTAAAGGACAAAAAGGACAAAAAGGACAGCAAGGACACAAAGGACTAAAAGGACATCTCCACCGTCTTGTAAAAAACTTCATAACTAATTTGCCCCTGAAGTACTTTCTAGACGGTGGAATTGTCCCTTTAGTCCTTTGTGTCCTTTTTGTCCTTTAAAATCCCTCTTCTAATCTCTTCTTCAATCCTTCTTTTAATCCCTTATGTCCCTAAAATCTTTCCATTGAATAAAAATCAGTTTTTATTTATTATCTTTATAATATCTTAACAAATTCTTGATAAAGTTTGGGATTATATTAATATTACAATGCTTTAAATTGTATTGTTTTAAGGTTTTTAAAAAATAAAAAAGGTCAATTATTATGAATTCAGTATCTAATGTAGCCTCAATTGTAGGCAATGGAATAGTTTCTCGTGTTAAAAATGCGGTCAATATTATTCCTTGCGCTTTAGCAGCAATCCTATCTATACCAGCGACTGCAGTTGGCTTAGCTGCGACGCCCTTTGCCGCACTCACTTGTGGTAAAGTTGAAGTATTGAATATTTTAGCTAAATTTTCAGGTACAACAACATTAATTTTACCAAAGATTTTCAATGTTGCAATGAAAATCCTAAATCCAAATTGCAAGATTTCTCTTCATGACAAGCAAGAGGGATATTTTCAAAAAATGGTCGCATCAAAAGTTGATGCAAAAATTGTGGATCTAATTAAGTGTAGTAACACTTTCTTTAAAAAAGAAATATGCTCTAGATTATTTGTAGCAACGATGATTCCTACACTCGTCGTTGTAAAAGTTGCTGATGGTATTTTAGCCCTACCCGCTGTTGCAGCTTCTGTTCTAACATTTGGATGCATCCCTAAAGTCAATCAGTTTGCGTATGATAATCTAAAAAGTTTCAGTTCAATACCGGCACACATTTCTTTTGGTTTACGTTTAACAATTAACCCGCATATAGCCCTCCCTACAAACCAAAAAAGAAATTAATAACTGTGTGAGGTCTAGTTCAGGCTGAAGGCCTGATATATAATAGCCTAGGGCATCGCCCTAGGTGGATGGTAAATGGGATTGCAGGCTGTAGGCCTGCTTTATAATTGCTTTTCTTTAGGTTAATGCGTAAGAGCTGCCGCTGAAAAAAAACGGACCTAATAGTAAAAACAACAAAAAAAAGAATTAAAAATGTATAATATTATATCTAATGTAATTTCATCTATCTCAATCCAAGTTTCCATCCGTAAGAAACCCGTTAAAGCCTTAATCCCATGCGCTATAGAATGTGTCAAAGATACACTCAAAGCAACTGGTGGAATTATCGCGACACCATTTTCTGCCATTACATGTGGTAAATTTAAGACTCTGAATCAATGGTCGGATCTAACTTCTAAGGGACAAGAAATTTTACCAAACATTTTCAAAGTAGCTATGACTATCGTTAATCCGCTTTACTTTCAAAATTTGATAATAGAGGATGGTCTTTTTGCAGAACCTGTTTCAAAGAAGATTAATTTAACTAGTTATAAACTGAAATACAGTGGTATTTGGTTTAATAATAATATTACTTTAAGAGCTCTAAAGGTTTTCTCCATTCCGGTTCTAACTCTTACAAGAACTGCAGATGGACTATTAGCTCTTCCGGCAGTTGCAGTTTCCGTACTAACTTCAGGGAATTATCCAGAAATAAACGGATTTGCATCCAATCAGCTAGCAAGTTTTGGATCTATATTTTCTGATGTTTCAAGCAATTTACGGGCAGCATTTAATCCTTCAGCGATTAACATCTATGGTAAATCTGTTGAATAACTAAAACAAAAAAAGGAAATATATAATGAATCATATAACTGCTGTAATTTCATCTATCTCACTCCAAGTTTCCATCCGTAAGAAACCCGTTAAAGCCTTCATCCCATGCGCTATTGAATGTTTCAAAGATACATTGAAAGCAACAGTTGGAATTATGGCAACTCCATTTTCTGCCGTCACATGCGGTAAATTTAAGACACTCAATCAATTGTCCGAGCTTACTTCTAATGGAAATGAAATTTTACCAAAACTTTTTAAAGCATCCATGAAGGTTTTTAACCCATCTTACACTGAAGAATTTGGATTGGGAAAAAATATCTTCACAGATTCCATCAAAGAAAAGATCAATACAAAAATTCTTAGACTTGGGTGCCATACTTGGTTTCAGAGACATATTACTCTAAGAGCAGTACATATTGCCGCAATCCCGGTTCTAACAACTACAAGACTTTGCGATGGTGCATTTGCAATCCCATTAATTGCATCAGTAATCTTATGTTTGGGATCAAAACCTGATATCAATGCCGTTGCAACCACTCACATTAAAAGTTTTAGCCGCATATTTTCAGATGCTTCAATCCATTTGCGCGGAGCATTTAACCCTTCCTCGGTTAGCATCATTGGTAAATCAATTAATACTTAACAATCAAAATCAAAAAAAAGGTAATAAATAATGAATAATGTATTTAATAACATCGACTATGAAATCACACGTCGTATTCCTGAACTCAAAAAAATTGGTTCTTGCACAATCGATACTCTTAAAGGGCTTGGAACAACTTTAGTCGGTATTATTGCCACTCCTTTTTCTGCAGTAACTTGCGGTAAATACCCAAAACTTAACAATTGGGCTGAAAATACTGTAAGAGCAGCACATATTTTACCAAATATTTTCTTTAGAATCATGAAAATTATAAATCCTTCATGTAGAATGGTAAACCCAGATTTTTATAATCTAGGACGTTTTTCAGAATCAATTACGAAAAAAATTCAAACAAAAGTAATGAATCTTTCTGCAAAAGGACAAACTAATTTTAACAAACAGGTAACTCTAAGAGCAGTCCATGCTGCCGCAATTCCGGTTTTAGTTATTACAAGATGTGCAGATGGTCTATTGGCTATTCCTGCTGTTGCATTTTCTGTGTTGACTGGTGGAACCGAACCTAAAGTTAACAAATTTGCAACAATACAGCTTAGAAGCGCCGGTTTCTTAATTTTAGATATTTCGCGTCATTTACGTTTTGCCGTAAACCCAAACGCCTTTTAATATAGCTTTATGTTTTGCGTTAAAAAAGGAACGCCAATGGGGTCTCTAATTGACAATATGACAGTTTCGCTTATAAATCGTATAAAAATTGACGAAAACTGTAATATTGTAAAGCCTGACCCTAAATTATAAATTGATTTAATAAAAAATAAAAAAGGAGTTTTATAATGAATCCAGTAAATAATAAAGTAATTTCAACTGTCCCAGAAGAAAAAAAAAACCGCACAAATAATATACTGTGTATAATCCCTACAGGTCGTTATTGTTTGAAGTTTGCAGCAGAAGCGATAGTTGGTGTGATTGCTACCCCTTTTTCAGCAATTACATGTGGTAAAATAAAAAAACTCAATGACCTAGCAGATAAAACAATTTCGGCAAAATATATTTTACCCCTGATTTTTAATAGAGTTTTGAGTATCATTAATCCAAATGCTAAATGTACCGATATAAAACAACAAGCTTTTTACTCTAGAATTATCATCCAAATTGACGAGAAATTTACTGAACTAAAAAATAGTCCAAGTTTTGCCAAACGAGAAATTGCTTCAAGATTGCTGATCGGAGCCGGAATCCCGGTTGGGGTAATTGCAAGAATTGCTGACACTATAATTGCGATTCCTTTAGTTGCATCTTCCCTTTTGATTTGTGGGACAGAGCAAAAAATTAACGAATTAGCCCTTATACACTTAAGAGCGCCGCTATCTATATTTTATGATGTATCCATTTCATTACGTTGTTTTGTCAATCCACATAGTAGATCGTAG
>JBBSJT010000025.1:0-23338 GCA_038257035.1 Chlamydiia bacterium | reverse complement strand
CGCGCTTCTCTGCGTCTCAGCGCCTCTGCGTCTCTGCGTTGAAAAAATCGAAGATGCTATAATACATAGCTTTATTAGGCATTGCAAATTTTCAATTTCAAGTAGCATCAGCAATATGAAAAGCAAGAAAGTGGCACAAATTTTAAAGGAACATTATTCTTAAAATTGAGGTTCTGGGTCTAGATCGAACGCCCCAGGACGGTTCTCACATAAGTGCGTAACTTTTAATCGATCTTTCAAGCGTTATAAAGCCTTATACTTCGATTAAAATTATGCACTTATGAAGAACTGTCCCCATTCGCTAGAAATTATTAAAAGCTTGTTTTTAATAATTAGATGGGGTATTGTTAATTATTATATAATTTTAATTTAAAGGTTTTTTTTATGAGCTATTATATCGATTTTGGGTTTGATAATAAAAGAGCCGTTCCTTTTATTTCTCCTGCATTAGCGATAGATTCCCTAGGGAATCATCAGTGCAGAATACATCCTTTTATTGAAGAGAAGCGAAGAGTTGTTTTTACTATATCAACCATAACATTATCTTTTTTTGCAATTTCTCATGTGGCTGGTGTAAATTCACCATTAGCAATTATTGCGACTTTAGGTTTTGCAACACCTTTGACAATCATTGCAGGTTGCGTGGCATTGGGTGTTTTGGGTTATAAGCTTGATCAAATACTGACCAATAAAGCCTTAGCTGAGGTAGCAATTCAGGAATTTATTGATAAGAGCAATCCTTCACATGAGGCCTTTGAGTGGTTATTGGAGCATATTGACAGCGTCAAGCTGCTACTTCAAAATATTGAATTTAATAAAGACATTTTAAGCAAAAAAGATTCAAAAGGTGAAGATTTGCTCTTGAAGGCTGGATGGGGATTTGGAGACCTTAAAATTTTTACTATGTTGTGTGAAAACTCTTCAGAGATTCATCGAGCTAATACTTTCATAAATTTGAAGTGCAAAGGGGGTTTTCAAGCCTGTAAAAGTTTAAATTATATGGTGGATGCCAAACAAATTTCAGCTGCAATGTTTACTGATGAAATGAAATTTTCATTACAAACTAAGCCTTTAGAGCCTTTAGAAGGCAGCATGAAATGGACCGAAGAGCATTTAAATTGGATACAAAAATTAGCAGGTGTTGGGTTTAACATTGATGCAGGCAAAAAGACTAAAACTATAAGATATGAAATTTCTGCAGCTGTGTATACGGTGGCTTTAAATATTGCTGCAAATCGTCAAGGTGCTTATCTACCTCCTCATCATCATAATGTAGGGTTTATAATTTCCGAACGTAATATTTGTGCGGCAATGCGATTTTTGCAAAAAAGCAGTAATCTCGAAGCATCGAGAGCTTTAGAAGGGTATTACTGGAATGAAAAGATGCTGGAAGTGATTACTCCTTGTCTTGATGCAAATCCAACTGCTTTGAGTCAAGCTTTCTTTGATGACAATGTAAAGATTGGTCGCCTATTGTGGGATAAAACGGATTCTGATGAAACAAGAAAGTACTGTTTTATTGGAAACTTTGGTAAAAAAATTAATTCTAAATTTGTAGATTCACTTTTAGAAGATGGTGAAATTACGGCTAATATGTTTACTGAAGTAGAGCAAAATCACATTTTTAAGCAGAGGTGCTTTTTCCCTGATGATAAAGATGATAAAGCCTTTGAGTTTTTACACAAATTCGTTGATTTTGGTTTTGACATCAGAGCCAAAAACCCCGATGGCAAAAGTTTCAGAGAAGTCTTAAGTGATCAAATTGCCTCTTGTATTATTTCGAACGAAAAAGAAGCTATGCGCTTAACTAAAGGTTTAGAAGTGGTTGATAAAATTCTTGAAAAACAAAACATAGCCACAGGAATTGTTTTGAAGCAGGGTCAAAAATCAGGAGAAGATTCAAATCTAAGCATGTTCCCTGACGACATTGTAAACTGCTTCGTTGACATGATGGTCGCAACACATTAATTATTACCCCGGCAGGGGTCAACAGATGTCAGCCTCGTGTGTAATGGAAGGCCGATAGGCCTGAAATGGAACTCGGGGTAAAAAAACAATACCAGCCCGGCAAGGATAATTACATAATTGTTTGTTTAGAATTTAGACAAGCATTTTTAAATAATAACATACCTAGGGCGTTGCCCTAGGCTGTTGCAATTTAAGCCCTTCAGGCTTTTGGTTTCTCAAGTTAAAGTAAAGTGAAAATTAAAATATTTATTGTCACTTTTGTAATTGTCTCTGCCGGGGTAAAAACAAAATTCATTTTTCTTTCAAAGCACTCCAAAAAAAGGGGATAGGGACAGTTCTCTTACAAGTTCATAACTTTTAATCAACTTTAAGAATTATATAGTTGAGGAAATCGATTAAAAGTTAATGCACTTATAGGAAACCCGTCCCCAAACTAAGATTAATCTATTTTTGTAAACTTTACTCTCTCCCTCTCTCTTTGCTCCTCGGTGTTCTCGGTGTTAAAAAAAACGTGTATCTCTACCAACCACTTAATTATTGATAATTATAATAAATAAGTGATACTTATTATTTTAAGGGTAAAAACTTATATTTTTTGGGGTTTATATGAAAAATTCTCTTAAGTTAACATTATTTATTTTTCTTTCTATCTTAACGACATCGGCAATTTATGCAACGGAAACTGCAGGTGGATTAACGCCACTTGAAGAAGAGCTAATCACTGATAGAAGTAATGCCTCTCGCGAAAGGCCAAATCTTTACGATTTTAACAGACAAAATGTGCAATATAACAATCGTTTTGATTCAGGTAGAGATGGCAGTTATTATCAGAGCGATCGAGGTGGTGAATATTATCCGCAATATCAAGATGATTTTAACCAGTCTAATATTTTAGATAATACAAGTCCTAACTTGAATATTAATCGATAAGGAGTCGTTATGCGTAAAATTTTATTTTTTATACCACTTACCTTTGCTTTAATTGCAACTGTTACAGCTGAAAATAGTGAAATTGCAAGAGGTGGAGGTGGCGGCGGCCATGCAGGTGGTGGTGTTCATGCCGGTGATCATGGTGATTTAAACCGAGGTGATTTTCATCGACACGACGGAGTTGGCGGTTATGGTGGATACGGTGGCGGAGTTTATTATAATGGTGGCTACTCACCTGTTTTACTTCCAGATCCTGTTCTTACACCGAATGATGATATGGACAGCCTATACGAGCAAAATTTAAGAAGCATGAGAAAAACCGGCCAATAATTGATTATTTTGCCGGTTCACTTTTTTTATCAACATCTGTCATAAGAGAAACATGCTCGAATGCTCTGGTTAATTTCTCAAGCGACTTTTCAATTTTTGAAAAGTCGCTTATTAATACTTTATTATGGCTTGTCTGGAGTTTTTCTTTAAATGTGTTTACGACATGCTTAGCATCTAATGCTAATGGTTTAAATTCATTTCCAAGTCGTCTCAAAATCGACTTATTGATTTTTTCTAATTGTATGAGCATCTCTTTTTGATTGGCACGCTCTTCTAAAAATGAGCGTTCAATATGATACCCAAGTTGCTGTGAAACGGTGTAGAGGAAATTCTTTTCATCTAAGCTTAACATTTCCCCTTTTCTTTTTTGACAAATAAGAATCCCGACAATTTCATGAAAGCCTTTTAGGGGAATATATAAATTTTGGGAAAGAGGCAAAGTATCTGTTGACCAACCGGCTTCTACTTCATTTTCAAAAACCCAACTTAATGCGGCTTTTTCCTTTTCATCGGTAAGAAGTTCTGACTTTTCGCTAAAGACCAGGCCATCGTTAATTTCTTTTATGACAATTTCAATAGTTGTTTTAAATAGCCTCTCTAAACGCTCATCGATTTCTTTAAATAACTTTGTCGATGATGTAGCTGTAGCTATCTCACGGATGATGCGATAGAGCGCAAGTGACTGTTCCTCACGTTTGGCAAGCATTTCTTGGTGTGTTCTATACCGATCCACTAAAATGCCTGTTGCAATTGCAGTCAGAAAATAGAGTAAAAGTAATAAAATGGATTCAATGGAAAATTTAAATTCATCGGGAATAAAAAAGAAAAACCAAATCAATGAAAAAAGGAGCGTTGCAAAAAAAATAGGACCTTTTTTAAAAAAAAGGGTTAAAGCCAAAATACCAATGAAAAAAATTTCACCGATTACTTGATAGCCAACCAGAGGATAAATCATGAAATTAAGGAGCCCTAAAAGACCTACGTAGAAAAAAACAAACAAATAATCGCTATAATGTTTGGATTTAGCTGTAGCCCTTAATTTTTTTCGATGGGTCGTTAGTTGCTGCTGTTGCCTTACCATATGGATATCAATGTCTTTGCAATCTTTAGCAAGCTTTTCTTGAAGACTCATTTTTTTAAAAAAGCTAAAAAAGCCGTTTTGGGGGCTTCTTCCAACAATGATTTGGGTTACCCCCCTTCGTCTTGCAATTCGTTGAATGGCATCTGCAATGTTAGGGTCGTAAGTGGTAATCACCTCGGCACCAAGGTCTCTTGCCAGCGATAAATTTTTGTCGAGCATGCTTGTATCAGATTCTGATAAAGCTTCCCCTGTATCGACGTAAACGGCTATCCATGGAGCTTCAAGAATTGAACTCAAGCGCCTAGTATTTCGGATCAGTTTTTGTGAATGTGGACTTGATCCTACAGCTACAAGTAATTTTTCTCTTGGTTTCCATTGATTTTCGTTTTCGACAATTGAAACCATATTGTGTAAATCATGATCGATTTTTTCAGCAGTATACCTTAAAAGAATTTCTCTTAGGGCAGTTAATTTATCTTCTTTAAAAAAATTAAGAGCAGCAATTCTTGACTGATCTCCAAGGTACACTTTGCCCTCATCCAGCCTTCTTAAAAGCTCATTAGGAACAATGTCAACAATTTGAATAAATGCAGCCCTTTCAATTACAAGGTCGGGGACAGTTTCTCGGATTACTATGGATGAAATATTTTCTACGATGTCTTTTAAACTTTCAATATGTTGTACATTTAAAGTTGTGTGAACATCAATTCCGTTGGCAAGAATTTCCACAACATCTTGCCAGCGCTTTTCATGTCTTAATCCCGGGATATTACTATGAGCTAATTCGTCGACCAAAACAATTTTGGGTTTTAAACGAATGATTTCATCAAGGTTAAGTTCGCTAAATTCCTTATCTTTATAATAAACAATTTTTTCCGGGATAATTTCAAGCCCTTTGACCAAGTTCATCGTTTCGATGCGGTTATGGGTCTCAACAGTACCAATACGAACATCGAGGCCGGCTTTTTTTAATTCTTGAGCCTCTTGTAACATTGCATAAGTTTTTCCAACACCCGCTGCCATTCCAAGAAATATTTTTAGACGACCCTTGCTCTCCTGGTTTTCTCTATTTTGAATTGCTTTAAGAAGCTCGTCCGGATTGGGTCTGTTTTCCTCGTTCACATCAAACTCCCTAAAATCAAATCTAATGAATGATTGAGTATTAAAACATTGATATAAGGCTTTCCATACGTCCTGAACGGCTGAGAATTTAGTTCATCAATGAGTTTAAGTATTACATATTTATGTTCAGCATTTAATCCTCTTGCTGCCATGACGCTGTCCACTTGGATTAAAGCTGCTTCCTTACTAATATGGGGATCAAGACCGCTTGCAGATTCAAAAAGAAGTTCAGGTGGTATGTGACCGTTAAATTTAAACTTTTTAGTAATCATTTCTTCTCGTACTGCTACTTTATTTCTTAATTCAAGGCTTGTAGGACCTAAAACTTTTTCTCCTGAATTAAGAGGGTTATAGTTGATACTTGAGGGACGACTATGGAAATAGCGATCACTTTCAAATTTTTGTCCGATCAGTTTGGCCCCGATTGGGCGATTTTCTACAAAGATGATATCACCGGTTCGCTTGTTGTTAACAAAAGTGTAACCAATAAAAGTAATAATCAACGGGTAGACAATACCTGTGAGTAATGTAAGCCAAAGAAATAATCGCAATGATGTTGATAAGCTACTCATATTAACCTTATTTAAAAGTCACCTTTTGCATTTTTACCAAGAGAGCACAAAGAGGGAACCAGTGATTATATATTTTTACCAGTGAGGCAGTGAGAAAAACATGAGGACAGTGAGGGGTACTGCTTACATAAACCTCTCACTGATCTCATGTCTTTCTCACTGCCTCACTGGTAAAAAAATCTATAACTTTTCACTTTCCCAGTTGCAACAATGCCTACTCATACCCTTTGTGGTAAAAAAGATCTATACTATATACTGGACAACGAGATCAATCATTTTAATTCCTATAAAAGGAGCAATAAATCCTCCAACACCATAAATCAAAATATTTCGTTGTAACATTTCATCGGCCGATTTAGGTGAATATTTCACCCCTTTTGCTGCAAGGGGGATCAATGCGATGATTACTAACGCATTAAAAATGATCGCACTTAAAATCGCACTCTTGGGTGAATTCAAATGCATAATATTTAAATGTGCAAGCGGGCCCACCGTGTCATTCTTGCCAAGATATAAAGAACTAAAAATTGCAGGGATGATGGCAAAGTATTTGGCAACATCATTTGCAATGCTAAAAGTTGTCAAAGCACCTCTTGTCATCAGTAATTGTTTTCCTATTTCAACAATGTCAATAAGCTTTGTAGGGTTGCTGTCAAGGTCTACCATATTACCGGCATCTCTTGAGGCTTGTGTTCCGGTATTTAAGGCGACAGCAACATCTGCTTGTGCAAGTGCCGGAGCATCATTTGTTCCATCACCCGTCATAGCAACAAGATGGCCATTATTTTGCTCTCTTTTAATCAGCTCAAGTTTAATTTCAGGTGTGGCATCAGCTACAAAATCATCAACACCGGCTTCTGCGGCAATTGCTGCGGCAGTTAAAGCATTGTCACCTGTAACCATGATCGTCCTGATACCCATTTTTCGCATTTCTTTAAAACGCTCTTTAATGCCACCCTTAATGATGTCTTTTAAATGAATAACCCCAATAATTTTTTCGTTATCTGACACAAGAAGGGGAGTGCCGCCGCTTTTTGAAATGGTTTGCAATGTTACATCAATAAGTTCAGGATAAATTCCACCAAGTGTTTCAACATGTGCTTTGATTGCGCTTGAAGAGCCTTTTCTAATCATACGAATCGTTTGACCCTCATCATCAAAAAAATTTACACCGCTCATCTTTGTTGTGGCTGAAAAGGGAATGATTTTAGAGTTTTGAATATCTAGAGATTCGGCCCTTAAATTAAAGTTTGTTTTTGAAAGTACAACGATGGATCTGCCCTCTGGAGTTTCATCTCCGAGTGATGCTAGCTGTGCAATTTCTGCAAATTCTTTTTCAGATTTTCCATTCACGGGAATAAATGCTGTCGCTGAACGATTGCCAATGGTGATGGTTCCTGTTTTATCTAGTATGAGCAGGTCTACATCGCCTGCAGCCTCAACGCTTCTTCCACTTTTTGCTATGACGTTACGTCTTGTAAGTCGCTCAATTCCTGCAATTCCGACAGCACTTAAAAGGGCACTGATTGATGTGGGTATTAAACAAATGAGAAGAGCAATGAGAATAGGAACGGTAATAGCATTTGCGTTAGGCCCTCCAAATGAAGCAAAAAATCTTAGGGTGACGGTTATAATAAGAAAAAGAATTGTGAGTCCTGACAATAAAACATTCAGTGCAAGTTCATTAGGAGTTTTTTGTCTTTTTGCCCCTTCAATAAGATTGATCATTCGATCCAAAAAGCTATTGCCGACCTCTGATGTAACTTCAATAATAATCCGATCACTTAAAACCCTTGTACCAGCGGTAACAGCGCTTCGATCTCCTCCGCTCTCTCTTATGACAGGTGCTGATTCACCGGTAATTGCAGACTCATCGATCGTTGCAATACCTTCAACAACTTCTCCATCGACCGGAATGACATTTCCTACCTCACATATAATTAAATCGCCTTTTTTTAATTTATTGGTTTCAGTTTGTATTTCAATCCCATTTTTTAATTGACGTGACAGTGTTTCAGTTTGAGTTTTTTTCAAAGAGGCAGCGTGTGCTTTTCCGTTGGATTCAGCAAGACTTTCTGCAAAATTAGCAAACAACACGGTAAACCAGATCCACATACAAACTTCAAAATCAAAGAAAAGAAAATTGTTATTCCAAATTTCAGCTAATAAATAAAGGGTTGTGACAATTGCACCAATGTATGTGATAAACATAATAGGGTTTTTAAATTGCACCGAAGGGCGAAGCATTTTAAAGGAATTGAATAGAGCTTCATTTAGTATACTTTTACTAATCAAACTTTCTGAATTATTCATGTTTTCCTTTTAAAAATATCTATGTTGCATCAATAAAATTTGCTCGGCAATAGGGCCTAAAGCAAGAGCCGGAAAAAAAGTGAGAGCGCCGACGATAAGAATCACACTTAAAAGAAGAAAAGCAAAAAGCGCGCTGTTTGTAGAGAATGTACCAATGGATGGGGGAACCAATTTTTTTTTAGCTAAAAGTGCGGCCAAATTTAAGCTCGAAACAATAATTGAAAATCTTGTGGTGAGCATGATGATGCCTAGCATTAAATTATAATAAGGAGTGTTAGTGTCAAGGCTAATAAAGGAACTTCCATTATTTGCAGCAGCTGATGTAAAGGCATAAAGAATGGTAGTAAAACCGTGTGGGCCCATGTCTTTCAAGTTTGTGGTAGTTAATGGTAAGATAGATGTGATTGCTGTACCGATTAAAATTGTAGAAGCAGGCGTTAAAATGGCCAAGGAA
Organism: Chlamydiia bacterium; assembly: GCA_038257035.1. GTDB lineage: Bacteria > Chlamydiota > Chlamydiia > Chlamydiales > Parachlamydiaceae > JBBSJT01. The sequence continues at coordinate 14,568 of JBBSJT010000025.1, read as the reverse complement.
ATCCATTGCATTTCGCGCGCTTCAATTTTTTTTCCAAGATACTCAGGTGTTCTTCCTACCATTAGACCGCATAAAAAAACAGTCAATAGCACAAAAATGATTAAGCTACAAAGACCGACTCCAACACCCCCGAAAATCAACTCGTCAACCATCATGTTAAAAAGGGCAATTCCTGATGCAATTGGCGATAAGCTTTCCATCGCTGCATTAACAGAACCGTTTGAAGTAACTGTTGTGGCTTTTGACCAAAATATGGAATTAAAAAGACCAAAACGCATTTCTTTGCCTTCCATAATTTGCAGTCCATCATATGTACGACTATATAAATATTCGCCAAACATGGAGAATAAAATTCCGATGGCAAAAAGGAAAACTACGACAGAAAAAAGGGCTATAATATGTTTTTTTTTGCCTGTCATAATACCATAAAAATAAATAGAAGCGGATGGCACAAGAAGAATACATAAGGTTTCAACAAAATTGGTGAGTTTTGTTGGGTTCTCAAAAGGATGGGCACTGTTTGCACCAAAAAAACCCCCGCCATTTGTTCCGATTTGTTTAATTGCAACCTGGCTTGCAACAGGACCAAAAGGAATTATTTGCTTAATCCCTTCCAAGCTAATTACTTCTAAATAAGGTGAAAATGTTTGAATGACACCTTCAAAAAGTAGAAAAGTAGCAACAATTAAGGAGAGAGGTAGGAAAATATAAATTGTTGATCTTACAAGATCAACATAAAAATTTCCGATTGTGTCTGTTTTATGGGATTTAATTCCTCTTATAAAGGCAACTAAAACAGCAAGACCTGTTGCTGCACTTAAGAAATTTTGCACTGCAAGACCTAGCATTTGAGTAAGGTAACTTAAAGTGTTTTCTCCCTTATATGATTGCAGATTGCTGTTTGTCGTAAAACTTACCGAGGTATGAAAGGCTAAATCGAAGGATGTTCCCGGCAAATTCTCTGTATTAAGGGGAAGAATTCCTTGCGCAATCATCAGAAAAAAAACTGCCATAAACCCCAGGAAATTAAACAAACAAAGGCTCTTTAAATAAGTTGAAGCGTTCATTTCAGTTTTTGGATTTATATTGGATAGCCGATAAGTTAAATCTTCAAGCCAAAGAAAAGGGCGAGTCCAATTTGAAACTTCTCCTGTATAAACAATTTTCATGTAGGAGCCAATTACAATTGTAAGAAATGAGAAAGCCAAGATAAAAATGAATAATTCACATAAATCAAACAGTGTCATGGTTTACCAAATTCATAGTTTTTCAGGATTAATTAAAGCATAAATGAGGTAAGCAAGAAGAGCCAAACTTAAACTCAACATGAATATATATTCCAAATTCATTCATCACCTGCATTATAAATTGCGCGTTTTTCTTAACAGTTAATCTCAATTATTAAAAAACATATGCGTTAAATTCAACGTATAACCTATAAAATAAAAAAATGAATAGATAAATTTTTGAGAATTTTTTCTTGTACAGCCTGGTTTGAAAAATTCATATATACTGATGCTACTTGTATACTAATGCTACTTGAAAGAGAAAACTTCAAATGCTAAAAAATCTCTATTTGATATAACTTTTATGATTTTTTTACAGTGAGGCAGTGAGAAGCTGCATGAGGACAGTGAGGGGCTCTGAATACATTGCCTCTCACTGATCTCATGCAGCATCTCACTGCCTCACTGTAAAAAATCGTATAGGCTATAGTATTTGATTTTAGGCTTTATTTTTAGATTTAAGTAGAACCAGTATATATTATTATAAGTAGCCATTGGATGAAAAATCTAATTTAGGTTTTGTTCCAAAACTAGATTGAGTTTTTGCAAACGTGTGAGCTTTTTAATTTCGATCTCTCTACGGGTAGCTTCGCCCCTACTTTCAAAAACTTGTCGATAAACGATTTTTTCAGGGCTTGAAAAATGGAAAAATTTAGCCCCTTTTTGTTTTGATGAATGTTCAGAAAAACGACGCTCAATATCCTTTGTAATTCCGGTGTAGAGTTTCCCATCTGAGGTTTTAATTATATAAACTTCCCATGCGTCAACATTCATTTTTTAACTATCCTAATAATTAGATTTTAGACAAGATGCGTTTAACTCGAGTTTGCAATTTTTAAGATTCATCTTGGGAGAGATGCTGTCTACAGCTAAATAAATTTCTAAATTTATTAAGCTGTAGTTTGCCTCTCTCTCGAATATGAACCTGAAAAATTGCAAAGTCGAGTTTAACTACAAAAGGGGTAAACGTGATCGGTAAACTTAAAATTTTCATATTATGTTATTTATTTATTTTTAGCTCATCTATCTTTGCACAAGACATAGCAGGGTTTTGGAAAACCATTGATGATGAGACACATATGCCAAGAAGTATTGTAGCCATTTATGAGTATCAAAAAAAATATTATGGCAGGCTCATTGCAACTTATGATGATAACGGTAAAATCTATGACACTATTGAAAAGCCGATCAAACGAGCTCCTGCCGTTAAAGGAAATCCTTATTATGTAGGGTTGGATTTTATGTGGGAACTTGAAAAACATGGCAAAAAATTTTCAAATGGCGTTATCTTAGATCCTGAAAAAGGTTATGAATATTCTGCCTCTGCCTGGATCGACGATAAGGGCGATCTTACTTTAAGAGGGGAAATGTTTTTCTTAGGAAAAAATCAGACATGGCCAAAAGCCGTCGATGCTGATTTTCCACAAGGCTTTACAAAGCCTGATTTAAAAACTCTTGTCCCCAAAATCCCGGAAGTCATCGAAAACTAGTAATAGTTTCCCTTCAATAATTTCATTTTAATCATGTTATTGGTTTTTAACCAATAACATGATATTATTCAATTTTCTAAAAAAATTGTAGGATTTTATGAAGCGTGGTCTTGATTATTACAACGAACATTTCAATTTTTATCCCGAAATTTGGAAAATTATCATTTACGGCACAAGGGAAGCCTATTTTGGTGTCGATCCAAAATCTGAAACCACGCTTGCTTTAGTATGTAAAGCATTTTTAAATATGAGCCTATGCATTGAAACGCAAAATGATTTTTGGAAAAACCACTTTATTGAAACATTTAAAAATTATAAGCATAATGAACTTTATAAGATGGATCAGATCTGGAAAAATGTTTATATTAAATATTGTAAAAAAGAAAAAACTTTAAAAGTTGCTAAAGAAGAAATGGTTAAAATCATTGAATTTTATGGCAAGGAAAAGGCTTTGTCCTATTCAGAAAAAGAAAAAGTACTTGAAAAAACATCCCGATACTGTCTTAAACTCCTTTTCAGCAAAAACAAATCGCTTGAAAAAAGTGAAGTTTTTAAGCTGTTAAGACCCAGCATAAAATTCATTTCCGATTTAAAGACAAATCCCACTGCACTGTATTGTCTTGGAATGTGTTATCGTGCAGGTTTTGGTATTTCGAAAAATGATGAATCAGCTTTTAAATATTTAAAACTAAGTGCCGATCAAGGATACTTACAAGCACAATATGACTTAAGCTTTCTTTATGAAAAAGGTTATGGGACTGAACTATCGAGGGAGAAAGCATTTGAGAGTTATAAGAGCATTGCAGATCAGGGTCATGCAGAATCACAAAATGTGCTAGCCATTTTTTATGCTGAGGGTTTTGGTACTGAGGTAAATATTGAAAAAAGCATTACTTATTACAAACTTAGTGCAGATCAAGGCAATTATTGTGCACAGTACAATTTGGCCATGCGCTATACAAAAGGCGATGGTTTAAGCCAAAATTTAGTGCAGGCTTTTAAATATTTTAAATTAAGTGCAGAACAAGGAGACCTTGATGCCCAATACCAGGTTGGGCTTAGCTATGAATTGGGTAAAGGTACAGACGTTAATCTCTATGAAGCTGCAAAATATTACAGGTTCAGCGCTAGTCAAGGCCATCTCAGGGCAAAACTCAAGCTAGAGCTAATCGCATAAGCCATAATGAATCTTTAATAAGATTGCACCTTTTAGAGATGGATTGGTTTATAAATAAAAATCTCTTTTGCCTCTCTATTATCTCACTTTGTAGCCCATACCAAGCGTGAGGGCGCCTTTTGCGCCCGAAAGGCGCAGGTGTGGGTATGTGATAAAATAAAAAAAAACTCCTCGGGAGTTCCTCTCTTTTTCTAATCAAAAACCGTATCTAAATCATATTTAATGCCTTGTTCATTTAAGAAATGTAAAAATTCTTCTTTATATGAAATTGTTTTATGATGTTCCTCTTGATTTTCAATATATTTTATTACAGCAGGTAAAATCGATTTTGCAACACTGAATCCGCCATAACCCTCTTGCCAGGAAAAATTTTTTGCTTCTGGAAATGTTTTTCGAAACCATTTTGTCGATGTGGGTTTAATTTTCTGAACCAAATCAGGAATTGCATGGTAGCCGGCATTGCAACAAGAAGGTGTATATGATCTTCAATCCCATTTATAAATAGGTTTGCGCCTTCGTTTTTAATGGTTGTTCTTAAATAACTATTTAATCTAGGCTTTAATTCCTTTTTTATTAAAGGTTCGCGATTTTTCGTTGACCAAACAAGATGGTATAAAAAATTTGTAAAAGCATGTGCCATAAATAACCTCGATATTTCAGGAAATATGCAAACTAAAATAATTAATTTATTGATTAAATTAAAGAGAAAAGAGAAGAACTCCTGAAGGAGTTTAAATGGATAATGACATATCCCACACCTGCGCTTTCTTGAGCGCTAGCGCTCAAGAGCTTGGTATGGGCTACAAAGTGAGATCAGAGAGAATGAAAAGGGATTTTCTAATTGATGATCAATATTGCAAATCTGTATTTTTATTAAAAATTATTACAAACCATTTGAAATAAAACGCATCTCTACAAAAAAAGTTTATTGTTAAAATGATAGTTTTATTAAATAGATGTTTATTAGGGTTGACTTTTATTGTGATAAAATGTATAGTAATTATTTAATTAACGTGATTTAAGGAGAAAATATGCAACGTGATTTTAATACAATGAGTAATACCAGTTCAACACCTGTAAATGCCGAACCTATAACAATGGATTTTGATAACTATTTAGAGGCTATTAAGCTTGTCGTTTATGGTACCGGACTTGATCCAAAAAGTGCTGCCCTCATGGAGTCAACTTGCAAAGTATTTTCTGAAATGGGTGCAGCTCCTGAACTACCGACTGAATACTGGAATGGTCAAGTTATCGAGAAATTTAATTCTTCTCTCACAAATGAGCAATTCCAAGTTAATGTAAAGTGGAAGAATGTATTTTCTAAATGCATGAATGATTTGCATCATTTGAATAACGCTAAAAAAGAAATGGTTGAAAAGACGGAACATTACATTGTTACTAAAGAACTCCCTAATTTTTCTGCAAAATGTGCTAATTTATTTAGTATTATTCAAAAGCATTCAGTTCCCTTACGGCAAACTGCAACAAAGAACAAATTTGATATGGAGGATGCAATAGCCCTTTATTGTTTAGAAATTATAAACAGTAAAGACAAGTCCATTGATAAAAAAGAGGTATTTGAGCTTTTAAGCAACTTTAAAGATAAGCTGAGCGGGGATGATGGCGATGAAGATCCTATTGCTCAATACTGCCTTGGGGTGTGCTATCAACTAGGTTACGGTACCGATGTAAATCTAAATTTAGCTGGTATTTATCTGGATCTGAGTGCAGATCAAGGAAATAAAGATGCTCAATACTTGCTCGCAAATATCAACTACTCTAAAGGTAAATTTGATGAAGCTTTTGAACTTTATAAAAAAAGCGCAGATCAAGGTCATATGTCAGCCCTAGATAGTCTCGGGTTTTGCTATCAAAAAGGCTTAGGTACTGGCATAAATTTAGACGAGGCGATCAATTGTTACAAATTATCTGCAGACCAAGGCTGCCATACAGCATTATCAAATCTGGGATTTGTTTATCTAAATCTACTTGGCGACAAGGCTTTAAGTTTTGAAAATTATAAGATGGCGGCCGATCTTGGAAACGCACACGCGCAACATACGCTTAGTACTTTTTATCGAAATGGAACTGGAACTCTTTTGAATCTTGAAAAAGCATTTAAATATTGCAAACTTAGTGCAGACCAGCAAAATCATAATGCACAATTTGAAGTGGGTTTATGTTATAAACAAGGTTGTGGTTCTGTTGTCAACTTGAATGAAGCTTTTAAATATTTTCAATTTGCAGCAATGTCAGGCAATAGCCAAGCCTTAAATGAGTTAGGTTTATGTTATTTAAATGGATCGGGAACCGAGGTTAACTTAAATGAAGCAATTAAATGCTTAAAAAAGGTTGCAGATAAAAATATTCGCGATTTCAACAGTATTGCCGCGCAGTTTTTTCTTAGTAAATGCTATAAATTAAAGGGTAATTTAAGTGAATTTATTAAAAATTTAGATTATGCTTGCTACAATGGATTACAGGATGCAAAAATCGAACTTGATACTTATCTTAAATTTTACAAACTCGAGGCGGATAAAGGGGATTCCGAAGCACAATATATGATGAGCCATATATTAACTGGAACCGTGCATAATAATATGCCCGAAGCATTTCGATATGCACAGGCTAGTGCAAGTCAAGGAAATGCTAATGGCCAAAATATGGTGGGTAGAATTCAGCAAGCTAATCAACCTATGCTTGCATTTGAAAATTATAGATTATCTGCAGAGCAAGGCAATGCTGATGCCCAAATGAATTTAGGGCATTGCTATGGACATGGTATTGGCACCCCTATTGATTTAGTAAAAGCTTTTGAAGCTTATAAATTGTCGGCTGACCAAGGCAATGATTGGGGGCAAAAGTCAGTGGCTGTTATGTATCAAATTGGTCAAGGTGTACCTCAAGATATGGGTCTTGCCTTTAGCTACTTTACATTAGCTGCAGATCAAGGCAATGTAGAGGCTATTACAAATCTTGCACACATGCATTATAATGGCCATAGTGTTCCTGTTAATTTGGAGGCAGCTTTTAACCTATATAAAATAGCTGCAGATCAAGGTAACAATGTTGCGCAAGTTAATTTAGGCTTGTGTTTTGAAGATGGCAAGGGTGTAGTTGTAGATAATGTTCAAGCCTTTAATTATTATAAACTTGCAGCAGATAAAGGAGATGCAGTCGGTCAGTGTAATCTGGGTTGGCTTTATCAGCAAGGCAAAGGCACACAAATAAATATGGAACAAGCTTTTAAATTATATAAATTAAGTGCCGATCAAGGAAACGCAACAGCCTTTGATCGTTTGGGCTACTTTTATAAAAATAATTTACAGTACCAATTTTTAAGAAAATCTTAACACGCAATGAGTAGCGAGAGGTAAAACCTCTCGCTACTCATCACAAAAATTAAATAACCTACACTTTTTATTTCATTATGAAAATTTAAATGCTTCCTTTTTTTTATTAACATCTTTAACTATTGCTTTGTTGTGTTTTTTAAGGGTTATAAAATTAAATAACAGTTTGTTTTAATATTTTTATCAGTTATAATATAACAATAATTTAAAACTTATAAAGGTCATTCATGAAACGCATTGTAAATAATCCAATTATCCCCACAATTTATACAGAGCAGAAGATTGAAGAAGTTCGTCAAAACAATCTTAATCTTGCTCTTCAGCTCGTTATTTTTGGAACAAGTGAGGGTTACAAAGGTCTGGAAATAAAAAATGCAGTTAGTATGACTGCAGCGTCAAAAGCATTTTACGAAATGAACAATTCTTCTGAAGCAATAGGTTATTGGAAAGAAAAATTTTATGAGAAATTCAAAACATCTGTAACCAATGAGCCTTTCCAAATAAATGTGAAATGGAAAAATTTATTTTCTAAATATTCCAATGATCTTCATATAATGAATTCCCAAAAAAAAGAGATGAAAGAAGCGGCAGACCTTTATTGCCTAAAACATCTGCCGTTTAATACTGAGGCTTCTCGTATCTTTTATGCAATTCATTTCAACGAGCCGGATTTATGGAAGTCTGCATTTGAAAATAAAATAGATATGATTAATAAAATGTCTTTATATTGTCTAAGTGTGATCCAAAGTAAAGATCAATCTATTGATAAGGCAGAAGTTTTTAAAATTTTAGGAATACTAAATGTAGAATTAGCTAATTTAAATGCAAATCCGATTGCTCAATATTGCCTTGGGGTTTGTTATGAATTGGGCTTGGGTATTCCTATTAATTGGTCTGAAGCTAAAAGGTTTTATAAATTAGCTGCTGATCAGGGGAATGCTGAAGCGCAGTATGCTCTTGGAAACATTTGTAAAAATATATCAGATAATGATGCTTATAAATATTTGGCATTGGCCTCGAATCAGGGTCATTCTAAAGCGCAGAATTTGCTTGGTTGGCTCTACCAAAATAACCTTGGAAAATATGGCTTCGGGGTTGATTTGAATAAAGCCTTTTACTATTACAAGCTTGCGGCTGATCAGGGGGATCCAAACGGCCAAAACAATCTTGGATATTGTTACTCAAATGGACTGGGAACTCAAATTAATATCGATAAAGCTTTGGAATATTATAAACTATCAGCTGATCAGGGGAATATGAATGCTCAAAGCTGTCTTAGTTCTGCTTATAAACATGGAGTTGGAACCAAGGTGGATCTCGTTGATGCTTTTAGATATTGTAAGCTTTCTGCAGACCAAGGCCATGCATCCTCACAGTGTGATCTTGGAAATATGTATGAATTTGGACTTGGCACCTGGATTAAACTTGAAGAGGCGTTTAAATATTATCAAATGAGCGCCAATCAAGGAAATAATCAAGGCGAGCTTCTTCTTGCATTGTGCTACGCCAACGGTATCGGTACTGCTATTAATGAAGATGAAGCTTTTAAGTATTATACTCGTAGTGCTTGCCAAGGAAATCCGGTTGCCTTAAACAACCTTGGACATTGTTATGAAAATGGTTTGGGTACACCTATTAATTATGAATTGGCTTTAAAAAATTATAAGTTAAGTGCAGAAAAAAAATGTGATGCTGCATTTTACCATCTTGGGTTTTTCTATGAACATGGACTTGGAGTTGCCATTAATTTAAAAGAAGCTTTTTCTAATTATGAAATGTCTTGTAGTCAAAATGAAGTTCGAGGAAAAGAAAAACTGATTTCTAACTTAAAAGAATATAAAATTCCTGCCGATCAAGGGAATGCAGATGCGCAATATGGAATGAGTCTTCTTTTGAGCGGGGCGACAAATAAAAATCCGAATGAAGCATTTAAATATTGCAAGCTAAGTGCAGATCAGGGCCATGTTGAGGCACAGTATATGGTTGGATTGTGTTACCAGAATGGTTTTGGCATTAAAATGGACTGTAAGCAAGCTTTTAACTATTACAAAAAAAGTGGTGAACAGGGGCATGCTGAGGCATTAAATAAACTTGGACATTTTTATCAAAGCGGTCTTGGTACCCATGTTAATATTAAAGAGGCCTTTAATTGCTATAAAATCAGCGCTGATAAAGGCAATGCTATTGCACAAAATAATGTGGGTCAATTTTACCAATATGGTGAAGGTACACATTTAAGCTTAAGAGATGCTCTTCGGTATTACGAATTAAGCGCCCATCAAGGAAATCAAGCCGCCCAATGTAACCTTGGTTATCTTTTTCAGTTAGGCTTTAATGGTTTTCCTATTAATACAAAACAAGCGTTTTTTTATTATACTCTTAGTGCAAAACAAGGTAATGCTGTTGCACAAAAAAATCTGGGATATTGTTACCAGTATGGTCAAGGAGTTAATTTAGATTCAATACAAGCTTTTAAATATTACAAATTAAGTGCAGATCAAGGCAATGCCATTGCACAACAAAATGTTGGTCGCTGCTATGAATTTGCTGATGGGGTTGCACTTGATTTAAAGGAAGCTTTTAAATACTACAAATTAAGCGCTGATCAAGGAAATAAACAAGCACAACAAGACGTTACGCGTTGTTATCAATACTCTCTTGGTACTGAATGTGACTTGGTGGAAGCCAGGAGATATTATATAATGGCATCTACTCAAAATGTTACCCCCTCCAAGAAATAAAAATGGGTATGGGTAAACTTGCTCGGGATAAGAGATGTAGTGAGACACTTTAATCTTTATTGGTTTTATCAGCAAAGCAAAAGCACATTACCGAATTCAACATATTTTTGATGGTTTGGTCAAATTTTATAAAAATAATAGTTTTTAAGAAAAACGAACGTTTTTTTATTTAAATTAAAACAATAAACCATTAATTTATATGCTAATCAACCCCAAAAGTAAGGAAACTTCATGAAAAGAGCATACGATAATTTTCAGCCTAATTTATCAGAAATAACATATAATGACACCGACACTGTTATGAAGTTAGTTTTATACGGAACATCTGAAAATTATATAGGTGTTAATCCTGCAACAGCTGCAAAGGCATCTCAGTGCAGTAAGGCTATGTATCATTCAAGTCTCTCTTCTGAGGCGAAAGCTTATTTGAAAAATTGTATTGTCACTGAATTTGACTTTTTGAAAAAAATAAATTTTATTAATGAAAAAGATTTGGAACCAAAAGAAATTTATATTGCATATTTCAAGAAGATTAAAAATATTGTCGCTGAGTGTGGGGGATTCATTAAAAACGATAATTATATATCAGCATTTAATTTATTGGATCCACTTACAGACTATTTGAAGAAGCCTTTTGCAAACCCTGAGGCTCAATATGTTTTTGGTTGTTGTTATAAAACAGGTCAAGGAGGCATTTTTCATAACGTAGAAGCTAAAAAATATTTTCAACTTAGCGCAAATCAAAAGTTTCATCCAGCAGAATTTGAAGTTGCCAAATCCTATGAAGATTCAGGAAATAAACAGAAAAGCTTTGAATTTTATAAGCTTAGTGCTGACGGAGGGTTTCCTGAGGCCCAATATAAGATGTTTATTTGTTATCTAAATGGAATAGGCACTTTTAAAGATATTAATAAAGCTTTTGCTTATTGCAAGCTTGCTGCTGATCAGGGGCATAACCTTGCCCAGTTTGAACTTGCACTTATGTATAAAGACGGTAAAGGAGTTAAAGCCCAACCAAAATGTGCATTTAACTATTTTAAAAAATGTGTCGATGAAAAAAAATACAGCTGGAAAGCATTGATTGAATTAGCTGATTGCTATTTCTATGGTGTTGGAACTGTTAAAAATTTGGACGAGGCTTTTAAGTATTTCAAATTAGCTGAAAATTCGTTTAATCTTGATATTAAAACAACCAATTCGGATAAAGCAAATCTTTATTATTATTTAGGTCTAGTCTATGAAAAAGGTTTGGGTACTGAAATTAATTTAGAAAAGGCCTTCAATTATTATAAGAATGCTGGCTGTCATGGAAATGCTCAAACCCTATACCAAACAGCCAGAAATTATGAAAATGGCCAGCATGCCCCTCAAAGCCATGAGAAAGCTTTTAAATATTATAAACTTGCTGCTTTCAAATCTTGAGTAAGGAGGCGCTTTTGCGCTTTAGTCCTGTAAAAAGTTTAAGGGAAGGGGGGTAAATAGTCACTTATGGGTACTTTTTTCCTCTTCTCTTAACTATCTGGTAATAAAAGCCTCTCTGTGGTAAAAAAATGAATAAACCATTGGAGTGCGCTATGGAAAAGTTTCATAAATTGACCGAAAAGGAAGAGAAGGTCATCGTTCAAAAAGGGACAGAACTCCCAGGAACCGGTGAGTATAACGAGACGAAGGAGCCTGGTATTTACGTTTGCAAGCGTTGCGATCTACCACTTTATCTTTCGGAAGATAAGTTTTCCTCTGGGTGTGGCTGGCCAAGTTTTGATGATGAAATTGCGGGTGCCGTAGAGCGTAAAACGGATTTAGATGGTCGTCGTACAGAAATTATCTGCAATCGTTGCCATGCACATCTTGGACATGTTTTTTTAGGGGAGTCGTTTACTAAAAAAGATACAAGACATTGTGTCAATTCTATTTCCTTAAGATTTATCCCAGCTTTTACCAAGGAAGGTTATCAAAAAGCAATTTTTGCTGCCGGCTGTTTTTGGGGGGTAGAATATCGTTTTAAAAAATTTAAAGGGGTTATAAAGGCCACATCCGGTTACATTGGCGGTACTACTGTTAATCCAACCTACGAAGAAGTGTGTAGTGGAAAAACGGGACATGCCGAAGCCGTAGAACTGATTTTTGATCCAAAAGTAACAAGTTATGAGACTTTAGTTAACTATTTTTTTGAAATTCACAATCCAACACAATACATGCGCCAAGGGCCAGATATTGGAAGTCAATACAGATCCGCAATTTTTTATTTTACAAAGACAGAAAAAGAAATAAATGATAATATAATATTGAGGCTTAAAGGAACAGGTCTTGACATTGTAACAATTTTAGAGCCGGCATCAGTTTTTTACGCTGCCGAAGATTATCATCAAGATTATTGCAACAAAACAGGGCGTCTGCCTTGTAGCATTTAGGATCTAAACAGGAGGTTTTAAGATGGACGATTTTAAGATGGATGACCCATATGAAAAAAAACTTAAAGTACTGCATTATAATGGCTCGGTCTTTTGGCTAATCTTTTGGTTAATTCTTTTCTTTCCAATCGCTTTTGATCTTTTCCTTTTTAATACCACCTTTGAAATTGGTGATACCCAATACGGTTACCGTTATGGTGGATCCAGATTTTGGGTTTACTTTTGGACAATTATCTTCTTTCCTATTATGCTTGTTTTACTTTTTTTAAACGGTAGTCTACACTCAATCACCACCAGAAGATAAATGACTCTTTTGCCTAAAAATCCAAATGAATGCCCTACGCTAATTTTAGCCCCAATGGAGGGCGTTGGCGACCGGGCATTTCGAAAAGCCATGGCCTCTGTCGGTGGCTTCAATCAGGCAACGACCGAATTTATTCGTGTGCCAATGAACGCCCATATTCCAAGTTTAAGCAAATTTTATGATCCACTAGAGACTGCACCTATTCCACTAGCCGCTCAAATCATGGGAGTAGATCCTGATTTAATGGCCGAAATGGCAATTGAACTTGAAAGAAAGGGCGCTCCTCGCATCGATCTAAACTGCGGTTGTCCATCAGGCACCGTTACCGGTAAAGGGGCAGGCTCCGGCCTTTTAAAGGAACCTAATCTTTTAAATAAAATTGCACGCGCTATGGTGATGGCAGTTTCCATTCCCGTATCATTAAAAATGCGTTCTGGCTATGAAGATACTTCCCTTTTTAAAGAAAATTTACTTGCGGCAGAAGAGAGCGGAGTGAAATTCATTACATTGCACCCACGCACAAAAGTTGAAGGGTATGGACCTCCTGCAAATTGGGATTTGATCGCCGAGGCAAAATCTATTTTGCAAATCCCTTTAGTTGGTAACGGAGACATTTTGACGGTTGATCACGCACTTAATATGCTAAAGCACACAAAATGTGATGCATTAATGATAGGTCGTGGTAGCATTATCAACCCTTTTATTTTTCAGGAAATCCAAGCACACTTTTCAGGCACTTCTCATAAAGCATCAAAAGAGGCTCTTTTAACGTATTTAACCACGTTTATTTCAGGTTTGCCCGAAGGCATGCCAGAAAGAGGTAAAGTCAATAAGATGAAGCAGCTCATGGGCTTTCTTTTTAAAGCAAACGCCCGTCTGCTTGAAAAACGTCAACAGATGCTGCAGGCTAGCCACTTATCGCTAACTGACTTCCTGGATCTTGCATTGCCGCTCTACAAAGAGGCACTCCAGTAGTTTGAAAAAGGATTTTGGATTTTAAAGGACAAAAAGGACTAAAGGGACAAAAAGGACTAAAAGGACATGCCCACCGTCTTGAAAGTATTTTCAAAGTAAATTTATCCTGAAAATATTGTCAAAAGGGTGGAAATGTCCTTTTAGTCCTTTTAGTCCTTTAAAATCCCTTCTTAACGTCATCTAAAGTACCCTATTTATGGTACTTAGTGCCCTTCAGGATTTCTGAGGCGCGGTAAACTTGCTCAAGCAGCATAAGCCTTATTAGCTGATGCGTCATGGTAAGATCAGAAAAGCTAATTAAGTTTTTATGAGATTTTAATTTGGCTGGCAGGCCGTCAGACCCGCCGATCACAATGGCAAGCCTTGCGCCGCCTTCGATGAATTTTTTTTGTAAGTAATCTGCAAAGCCTTCGCTTGTAAGCTTGATACCTTTTGGGTCCAAGCAGATGATGAGAGGTTCTTTTTCAGTTAAATTAAGAAGTTGTTCATCTGTTTTTACAAGACAAAATTCTATGGACATGGTAGGTTTTAGGCGCTTGATATATTCATCAAGGGCCATGTCAAGCCAATCTTCCTTAGTTTTTCCGATGGACAAAATCTTAAGTTTTAGCATGTTAGTTGTGGTTTTTCATGGCTTGGGCCATGCGTTTCACATCGTCCCGTTTCTTTTCAGTCTCGCGTTTGTCACCAAGTTTTTTACCCTTGGCAATTGCAATACGCACTTTAACACGGCCTTTAACAAGGTAGAAGGAGAGAGGAATCAGTGCAAGACCTTTTTCCTGGGTAGCGACTTTTAAAGTTTTGATTTCACGCTTATGCATGAGCAGT
>JBBSJT010000024.1:0-23795 GCA_038257035.1 Chlamydiia bacterium | reverse complement strand
TCAATTGATGAGTTTTTGCTTTCAATTTATCATGAGTTTATGCGTTTTTCGTGATACCAACAGATTACCTTGTAAATTTTTTTATTTTATTTTACAAATGCGGATCTGATCATTCTTACAAAATAAATCCATCGGGTAGATGAGTCCCACGCGGCACAACAATAATCCCATCACGAATACAAACTTTATCGCTATTATAGTTCCTTAATTTATCTTTATTAATAAGTTGAACATTCCTTCCTATATGCACATTTTTATCGATGATAGCATGGTCAATAATGCAATTTTCTCCAATTAAAGGTGCATTTGAAGGATGGTCTTTTTGAATAGGGGATGTACAGACATTATTACCTATTACATAGCTGTTCCTAATGATGGAGCCTTGTTTAACGATAGACCGCAAGCCAATGATGCTATTTGTAACCTCTGCAGCTTCTAAAATTGATCCTTCGCAGATAATGGAATTCATAATTGTTGAGTTAAGGATTTTGGGAGCTGATAAGTAATGCTGTCTGAAAAAAATATGTTTTTTCTCTTCACAATAATTGAAATCAGGTTTTGATGCCGTCAATGCAATGTTGGCTTTAAAAAATGATTCAATAGTTCCGATATCTTCCCAATAGCCATTGTGGGGATAAGCTACAACATTTCCCTGGCTTACTTTAGTTGGAATCAGATGTTTACCAAAATCTTCTCTTGGATCAAATTGCAATAAATCTAATAGAGCTTGTCGTTTGAATACATAAATTCCCATTGAACCAAGAAATTGGCGATTTCCAATCTCACCACCTACCATCTGTTCTAATAGGGATGTGGGGAGGCGCAACTCATTTAAATGTTCTTTTTCTTGAGGTTTCTCGTGAAATTCTGTAACGGAGTAATCTGGATTTACCTTCATGATCCCCATACGCTTTGCATCTTCTTCTTTCACAGGTAAAGCTGCAATAACGAGATCAGCATTTGTCTCTTTTGCAAAATTGATAATATTTTGGTAATTCATGCTATATATCTGGTCTCCAGACAAAATAAGAAAATACTCAGCATGAGTCTCAGTGAAGTAATGCAGGTTTTGTCGAACAGCGCATGACGTTCCCTCGTACCATGATTTTTGTGAATGCCTTTGTTCTGCCGATATAAGCTCGATTGCAGCAGAAGAAAATGCACCCGGATGATACGTATTAAAGATGTGTTGATTTAGTGAAGATGAAAGATATTGGGAAATAACGAAAATTTTAGAACAACCGGAATGGATGGCATTAGATATAGGTATATCGATCAAGCGGTATTTGCCTCCAAAGCAAACCGCCGGTTTACAGCGAGTATTTGTAAGTGGCTCAAGCCGCTTACCATTGCCTCCTGCAAGAATTATTGTGGTGACATAATTCATATCCACCGATATCTTAGATTTTTTCGGTGAAAGATAGGTGTCAGCTATTTGCGTCATAGGAGACCTTGGTTTCTTTATTAAATTATCGTTTTATGTAGCACATGAAACCATTTAAACAAAGAGAATTTTTCCTATTTGATAATCTTTTTTTTAATTAGCCCTTTGAAGATCAATGATTATTCCTATACAGCCGGGGCGAGGCCCCGACCGAATTAAGCTTATTTATCAAGCCTGATAAGCACTTGAGTTTCAGTTGTATGACCAGAAGTATGAATTAATAGAGTGGATTCATCTTTTGTAAGGTTGAAAAGACCCGTTTCCATGATCGGCCAATCGTTTCCTCCAAGTTTCCATGCAATGCGTTGTGATTCAGGATCAATTCCCCCATGAATTTCGAGCATTGTATTGTTTGCAGTATCAAAATATGCGCCCGATACTGCGCCCTCTTTGCTGATAGCAAGTGATATATACCTTTTTGGAGTATCTGAAGAATCATTCTCTAATGCAAATGCGAACATTCCGAGCGGCATCCAATCGGACTGCTGTTTGGAAATAGGATATCGTGCATTTGCAATCCTTATAGCCTGTTCAATGAATAGTTCTTTGGAATCCACAGGTATGAGGTAAGAAAAGTCTTCAGTTGTGCTGTAGTATACGTCACCATCCGTTTCATAATAATAATAAATCGGTCGACTCCAAGCCCAAGGAAGCCACACAACGATGCGCGGCCAAGTCGCGCCTGAATACCATTGAAAATTGTTATCGAAATACCAGTTATTGCTTCTTCTTCGGAAATGATTCCAAAAATGATCATCAAAGATATGATCGCGCGATCTGTAATTAGAAAAATGTTTACGCCATTCTTGGCTTTTCGACTGCCAGCGACTCTCCCTTTCCTTTAAACGTTCTTTGGAAATTCTCTCTTTTCTGTAACCTGCTCGGTCTTTGTCTCCATCTCTATATACATCGGGAGTCTTTACTGAATCCCTTCTCTCTGATTCCCAACCCCGTTTTTGATCGTTAAAGTCTTTCCTTTGCTCGACATTTCTTATTTGATTTCGATTCAAATCCTGAATTTGATTTAAGTCATTCTTTTGTTCGATAACTCTTTGTTGATTTTGATTTCGATTCCGATCAATTTCAGTTGAGTTTCTTTCCTGCAATTCCTGTGTGCGAACTTGCTGCATTTGGGGCTGCTGTCCCTGTGATCCTTGGTCCGGTCCTCTGGATTGTTGTTCACGGAACCCTCTTGAATCGTTATTGCCCCCACGGGATCCTCTTGAATCGCTATTGCCCTCACGTGATCTGTTTCCTTGTTTGCTTTCACCCGATTGAGCAATGAATTCTTGAGTTTCGTTTGCAGATGCATGATCCCAAGTAAATAAAATAGCAGGCGCTATCAGTAGAGCTAAAAATGTTTTACCCATCATTTCCTCATGTGTTAAAGATAAAGATCTAAAAATGGCTTTGTATATAGATAACAATGCAAATATTTATATATACGTTCTGTTTTATTTATGTCTACTAATTTCATTTCTTCCTATTAATGCTCTTTAGTATTAGTAATTTGAATGTTTTCTATAATGCAATACTTTTGATTTGGTTGACCAAATATTTATTATATGACATTTTTCCATTTGTGAGGCAAGGGTTCTAGTAAGGAACTAATGCGTTAGTATTGAACAAATTTTGACGGATGGTGTACCAGAACCTAAGTTCGGGATGATGATTGAGAGCTGTGTTCGATAAAAGGATAGGTTTAATCAATAACAGGGATCAGTGAAAGATCCTTCTTAGTCATGCCAGGTCCTAAATCCTTTACCGGTGTTTCGCTGTATGGAAAAATGCTAACCCCCCATAGAAAAAGAAGAATCGAAACAAAAACAGGGACAAAAATGAAATCAATATTTTGGGTGTTACTCTTTACGTTTTTTTCAATGAATGCCTACGGGGCTGAAGAAGTGGTAAATGCTGCTAACTACGATCAAGCCGCCTGGTCGCCCTACGTGGTGGGTGCATTAATTGGAATACTTACTTGCATGACTTTATATTTTTCAGACAAACCTGTTGGAGCTTCTTCATTTTATGCTACACTTGCAGGAATGTTTGGAAATTTAATTGCAGAAAAGCATACAAAATCCCTTCAATATTACAAAGACAATCCTCCTCGAGTAAATTGGGGATTTATTTTTGTCCTGGGAATAGTCTTCGGAGCATTCGTTGCTGCATGGACAGGTGGCGAATTTAATGGAATATGGCTTCCGCAAATGTGGAAAGATCAATTTGGTATACACAGTCTGTGGCTACGAGTCGCTTTTAGTTTTGTGGGTGGGTTATTGATGGCATTTGGTGCAAGACTTGCCGGCGGATGCACAAGTGGGCATGGAATAAGCGGAACAATGCAATTGAACGTGGCTTCATGGATTGCAGTCATATGCTTTTTTGTGAGTGGAGTAATTGTTGCAAATGTACTTTTTAGGTTATAAGGAAACGAATATGATTAATACAAAAGAAAAGCCGCAGAGTCAAAAATTAATTCAAGCCATAATTTTTGGATTTATATTTGGTTTTTTATTGCAAAAAGGAGGAGTTGCCAAATACCATATTCTGATCGGACAATTACTCTTACAAGATTTTACAGTGATTAAAGTAATGATGTCGGCAATCCTTGTCGGAATGGTAGGGGTCTACTTTCTTAATAAATTAGCACTTATTAATCTTCATTTACAACCAACTCGACTTGGTTCCAACATAATAGGTGGCCTCATTTTTGGTGTAGGCTTTGCTCTGCTTGGTTACTGCCCAGGTACGGGCGCTGCAGCTATTGGTCAAGGAAATTGGGATGCCCTCTTTGGAGTAGGGGGGCTATTAGTTGGCTCATATGTGTTTGCTGAACTGTCAGGCGAAATTAAAAAAACGATCGCAAAGTGGGGGGATTTAGGGAAAATCACAATTGCCGATCTTTTAAAAGTCCCATATGGCGCAGTGGTTTTGATTTTGTGCCTTTTTTTATTAGGGTTTCTTTTTCTGGTTGAAAGAACTTGGCCCTGATCTATAAATTATGTTGAAATAGTTTTTGTACCGGTTTTTTCTCTATTACATAGAAATTACATAATCTCTAGGAGTCATATTTTACTCTTATTATATTTATTTTTTGTGAATCTAGAGTAGTTAACTTTTATTGTTGTTGTACAAATTATAGATTTTAAGCTGTTTCGCAAGCAATTCGGTTGTTTTAGAAAGGGCGCTATTTCTTAGAGCTTCTTGAAGGGATGGGGAATAGTTTGTACGTTTATATTTATCTGTTGTCCATCTTAAAAAAGGATGTATATATTCCTTTTCAACCATTAAATAAAAATTATAAAGGGTAGAGGAATCTTTTAACGGGGTGAATCTACCTTTAGAATCACAAAAAAAAGAAATACCATCTAAAACATCATCTAGCGTCTTAATATGTGAGAGATATTTAATGTTTTCTTTTGCGATCATGTTGATAGCTTGCTGAAGATCAACATTAAATGCAGTATTGACTATATGGCTTTTAACAGTATTAGATACCGGCAGCCAAGAGTTAAAACCTATTTTTCGCTGAGTAAATTTGACGTGGGAAGTATAAGATATTTTTGGCTCAAAGCCACTGCCAGTGTAAAGAAAATATCCACCATACGAGCATACATCATAAGATGACATTTGAGTTGAAAAAAAACATTTTATGCGGAGATTTCCAAAATGGTTGTTTATTTTTAGATTTTCAGAATCATCTGAATTCCAATTGATATGAAAAAAATCTGATAAGAAATTATTTTCCAAGTTGTGTAATTCGTTTAATAAATTGTTTTTGCCGATTGAGCTAAATAATTGGATTCTTTGCTCAGTTGTGAATTTTGTTTGAAAACCAGGATAGTTTTTTTTTATTTCCAGGAAAATATTTTGCGCGCCCTCTCTGTATGCTGTATTGGCATGTTCAAATTTTTTAGAGATACGAGAAATAACAGAACCTTGTTCATAAAGAGGGGCTTGCTTAATAATATTATCAATAATTTCTAGTGGCCAAGTATTTAAATCGTGATTTATTGAAAACATCAAATCCCTAAAGTTTTTTAAATTTGATTATTTATAATAAATTTTCAGCTTTTGCACAAGACATTCACCAATATTTTTCTACAGTTTTTAAAACTAAAACTTGCAATACTAATAAATCTATTAATTTAGCACCTTAAATTTTTCAGGATATGCAAGTTGTTATAGATTGTAGAGGTCTAATTTCTTTTTCATTTGAGAGTAGAAAGTATATATACTGGTTCTACTTCTGAGTGAAAAATTTAAAAAAAATTAAGAGTATGCTGTTAAGAAACTTATTTAAAAGTATATGATTTTTTCAACGCAGAGGCGCAGAGAAGCGCGCTAAAGCGCGAAAAACAACAAATTAAATTCTTTTCTAAGCCACGAAAAACGATTAACTTTTCTTATTCTTTTCGCGCTTTAGCGCGCTTCTCTGCGTCTCTGCGTCTCTGCGCCTCTGCGTTGAAAAAATCTGAAACTTTTTACTTTCAAGTAGCATCAGTATATACTGGTTCTACTTATCTCTGAAAGTACTAACAAAGCCTACTGCCGATTAAGCTCAAGGCAGTGATGGCGGCAGTATCGGTGCGTAGGATGTTTTTGTTAATTTTAACGCCTTTTGCACCAAGGCTCAAAAGTCTTTTTGTTTCTGCATCGCTAAAACCAGATTCTGTACCAATAAAAAATAAAACACCTTCATTTTGACTTTCCTTTTTCCAACATTCAAGAAAGTTTGGAGCATTTTGATCCACATCCCCAAAAAAAGATGAATAGGGACTTTTTTCAAAATGTTCCAAGGTTGGTTTTAAAGTGATTTTTGGAAGATAAAGCCTTCCGCATTGCTTCATGGCAGAAATCGTAATGGCACGCATGCGGGCAAGCTTATGATCGTTCAAATCCTTCGCTTCGCTATGCACTCCTGGAAATAGCCAGATGTCTGTAGCACCAAGCTCCGTTGCTTTCTCTAGAATAAAATCTAGTCGATTTGGACGGCAAAAGCTTTGCGCCAAGATGACTTTAAAGGTTTCAAAAGGTTCTCTAATTACTTTTTCAATAATTAGTGTTGCTTGTTTTTTTTCTAAAGTTTCAAGTGTGGCAATGCCAAGCTCACCGTTACCGTTAACAATCTCGATTTGTTGTTTGACTTTTGGCCTCATCACATTTAAATGATGAAACTCATCGTCACGAATAGAGATCAGTTCACCTTCTTTAAGAGGGGATTCGAGAAAAAAACGTTCTTTTGGCATAGATTAGTTTAAATTATCAATTGTCACCTTGATGACATTCTGTTCAAGTTTGGCTTCCAGGGAAAGTTTATCTTCAGGATTTCTATAAAGTGTTAATTTTTGCAAGTAATCTCTAAAGCGTTGTCTTAGCAACTGCTCGCGATTCTTAGAAATTGAATCCTGATTATTTTTTGACTGTTTCATGCTCGAAATTAGAAAAGCGACATAAATATCTTCCAAGTCATGAACATCTGCAACATCAATGGTCCATTGCAAAAGATCTCTTTCGCTTTTTGGTGCTGCAATAATTGTAATCTCCATATTTTCTTTGATGATATCTAGAAAAAGCCTGCTGACACCTTTTGCAAAAAGTGGAGTTGTCAAAAACGTTAAATGGTTTTTCTCTTCAATAGGTGCTTCGGTCAAAAGTGTGTAAGTTTTAGGATTGAGTGTTTCGCTAAATTTAAAGGGGTAAAAAATTCTGACGGGAATAATATTTTTAACGGGCAACACTTCTTTTCTTAAAAAATCCAACCTTAAATATTGTGCGTCAGGATCATTGAAGTCTTCAAGAGCATTCTCATGAAAAGGAATAAGAATTTTTTTCCATTTATTAGGGACGGTAAAACTGACTTCATCATCTTGTAAATGATCTCTTGTGTTTTTAATCGCATCAAGATCGGCTGCTGTAATTTGATTTAAGTCAAAAGTAACTTCAAGACCTGTAATTTTTAGATGTTGGATTTCCTCTTCAGCACCACTTAATGTTTGCATCAACTGGTGAGGCCAGACATCCAAAAATTCATATCCTGCAGGGGGTTTTCCGGTGGGCTCCTGAATTGTGATCTGTACTTTTTCGGTGATTAAAGGACGGAGCCTGATAACGTTTTCTGTGTGTGAGACTTGACGTATGTGGTTTTTTAAATCAATGGATGGGTTAAGGCTAACAAGATTTTTTTTATTGATCTGAAGCACCCAATCATCATGATCGATTATTGAGGCATCAATTAAAACTTCAAGATCCCCGGTTTCAATGGTGTGAATCACATCTTTTGTACCTGTCAGGGTAAGGGTAATCCTTTTAGATAATAAACCATTTGGATTGAGTCCCAAAATTGTTTTATCCCGTGGCAAGTTAACGATGCGTATAGGGACCCTTGGGATGATTTTTGTTTCAATAATCGATTGACTAACAAAAAACCAAATTACAAGGGCACTGATAAGTGCCACTAATTTTTGTTGCCAATTTTGAAGAAAAAGTCTTGCGATTAACGATTCCATTGCTTAAACCTACCTAATGCATCCATACTCGTTTCTATAGCAGTTTTTGGAGGGGTGAAAATACTTCGTACAATCCCTTTGAAGCGATCGAGTTTAACGCCACGAGTCATAATACCATCTCTTGCAATTGAAACCTTCCCTGTTTCTTCAGAGACCACAATCACAAGGGCATCGGTGAGCTGGCTTATGCCAAGGCCTGCACGGTGGCGTGTTCCCATTGATTTTGTAATCTGAGAACTTTCATCTGCAAGGGGTAAAATTGTAGCAGCAGATAAAATGGTTGTGCCTCGGATAATTACAGCACCATCATGTAAGGGTGTTGTAGTTGAAAAAATCGTTTCTAAAAGTTCGGATGAAAAATCAGCATTGAGAATTACGGCCTTATTAGCATACTCTTCTAGGGAATCTTGGTTTTCCAAAATGATTAAAGCCCCGATTTTTTTTTCAGAAAGGCGGTAAGTTGTTAGACCTAAGTTATCAAGAAATTTGTCAAACTCTGTGATTTCCCGATATTTTTTTCCTTTAACGCTAAGTTTTGACAAGGCAAGCCTTAATTCTGGATGAAAAATAATCAGAAGGGCAATCACTGCAACATTAACAAAATAAAGCATCAGTTTTTGTAAAACAGGAAGATGAAACCAAATAGAGAGGGTATATAAGGCTAAAACAGAAAAAATACCAAGCACTAAATCCATTGCGCGCGTATTCCAAAAAAACGACAGCAGGTAGTAGAGCATGATTGCCATGATCAATATTTCAAATGTCGGAACCAGCAAACTAAAAAATTCCATGCTTATTTTGTTTCTTCCATATAATTATGCATTAAATCTATTAACATTCGGTGCTCTTTTATATCATGCACACGAATTATATCTACAGCATTCATAATTGCGACACTGTTCAACCCAATTGTTGCAGGCAATAAGGAGCAAGGTTTATTGTTTAAAATCTTACCCATAAATGACTTACGTGAAATTCCAAGTAAAACGGCAAACCCCAATTCCTTAAACCTAGACAAATTGTGTATGATTTTGAGATTATCAGCAACCGATTTTCCAAAGCCTATACCAGGATCTAAAATAATCTGCTCTTTTTTAATCCCTTTTAATGTTAAAAATGTAGTTCGCTCTTTAAAAAAAACAAGGATTTCTTCAGCGATGCCACCCTCATAATGTAAATCATTTTGCATGTTAAGGGGGGTTCCTCGCATATGCATGACTACAATTTGGACACCCGTTTTTTTTGCGAGTTCAACCATTTCAATATCTATAAAACCTGTTACATCGTTTATAATGGATGCTCCGGCATCAATTGCCAATTTAGCAACTTGAGGTTTCATTGTATCAATAGATATAGGGATATTAATTTTTGACTTTAACGCTGAAATTACGGGAATAACACGCAAAATTTCTTCTTCAGCACTTACAGGAGTCGCACCGGGACGCGTCGATTCGCCACCGATGTCAAGAATATCAGTTCCTTCATCAAACATTCTAAGACCTTTCTCAATGGCTTTAGTTGTATCAAAAGCCTCGCCTCGATCAAAGAATGAGTCTGGGGTAACATTTAATATCCCCATCAATTTCGTCTTCTGCATTTCACACCTATTTCCCATTAATTATTTTTCACCACAGAGAAGATTTTAGTATCTAGTTTTTGTGGACCATCTTACCGCGAAGAGCGCGAAGAAAGACGCGAAGGTACGCGAAGAAGCGCGCTTAAAAAAGCGCGGAAATATAAAGCCATTAGAGCTTTTTTTAACGCAAAGGCGCAAAGGCGCAAAGAAAAGCGAAATTTAATTTTTATAACGTACTTTATTCATATTTGCATATTGCTAGGGTTACTAGTAGCAATAGATTTTAGCAAAGTCCTTCTTTGCGTCTTTGCGCCTTTGCGTTAAAAAAAGCTACACTAACTTTTTTCTTCTCACGCTTTTAAGCGAGCTTCTTCGCGCTCTTCTGGTTTCAACAGACCACTTTGGAAAATAGTTCCCATCTTGATGAAAGTGAGTCTGTTTATGATTTTAGGAGGCTGAGGTAGTTGGGGTGTTTGCCGAAGCAGCGCTTAAGTTCTTGATTCTCTGGTTTGTCGAGTGCGCCGTTAGCCAAAAGCCACTTTAAATAATCTGCAGGGACATCTTGTAAGGGTTTTCCTTGATACTTTCCAAAAGGCATATGAAGAATATCAAAAGGTTTGTTGATTAAAAGGAAAATATCATCGATTGACAAATCATCAAACATATGGCTACACATTTGATAAAGAACTTTTACGTCATCCAAGGCCCTATGGGCATTATTTGCTGCAATGCCGTAGATTTCTCTTAAAAATTGAAGTGTATGTCGTGGTAGATCAGGACGGTACCTCCTTGCCCATTTTAAACTGTCTAAAAATTTCCATTCCGCCGGCATGATGACTTGATGACGGGCAAATTCATTTCGCATCATGGGTAAGTCAAAATTATCATTGTTGTGGGCAATTAAAATAACATTCCCTTCGCAAAACTTTACAAATTCAACAGCAGCTTGTGCAAAAGATGGGGAATTTGCAACCATTTCATCCGTGATATGATGAATGGCAGATACTTCCGGTGGAATTGGAAGGCCTGGATGAATTAACATTTCAAATGAGCGATCGTTGATAGGATCATAAGCCGCAAGTTCAACAATACGGTCCCTGTCGGTTTTAATTCCGGTGGTTTCTGTATCGTAATATATAGGTCTAAATGTCATTTTTTTACTTATCTGCTGTTTGCATTAAATCGCCAAGCTTGTTTGAAATCTCTGAAAATTTCATGTTTCCTTGACTCATTGCAAAAATTAAGGGAAGAAAAGATTGACAAATCATTTTTACAGCATCGAGGTATTTATCGATGACGGCTTCGTGATAGTGCAAATCAGGGCAAGGAATCATGCAGCGATAAAAAACCAAACCATTAAAATCGTCCATTCCAAATCCCGGAATATCAAGTTCTTTGTTTAAAAGGTGTAAGGTACGCGCCATGTCAGATTCGCATCCCGCTTTGATGTTACACGGGAAAAATGCAAGCAATTGTAGCAAATCTTGGGTTTCTGTGATACGAACAAATAGAGGAAATTCAACTTTATCAAATTTAACAGTAATTAATATTTGATCGGTCTCAGTTTGTAAAACTGCATTTTCTTTTGTTTTCTTAAAATGTTTAAGTAGATTTTCTAAGTTAAGTTCAATAAAGGGTTTTTTCATCTGATCTTACTTAATTTTTGTGGTTTAAATGAAGTTTTTGTTTTTCAAGATCGATTTGTAAGCTTTCAATTGCGATTTCACTTTGATTATGAGAAGCGGTTTCGGTTTTTTGAGGTCTTTCTCGTGTGAGAAGCTCTGTACGAAAAACAGGTATGTCAGGTGAGGCTTCAATTCCTATAGAAACTTTATCGCCTTGAATTTTTAAAACTGTAATTACAATGCCGGGGTTATTGCCGATTGTAATTTTTTCTTCCCTTTTTCTTGTTAAAACTAACATAAATCAAGCCTATGAGAGAAAGTTAATGTTCTTTTTACTTGGAGTGTAATCTCAAGTTTTATTTATACCATCTGTCGTTCATGTGACAGGGTGGGGCATTAGTTGTCAATCTTAGATGAAAATCATAAGAATAGCAACAATTTTCAAAAAAAATATCCAAAAATCAGCATATATTTCCTTGACCACTCCCAAATGCCATCTTGGACTGCATAATCCGATCCACTTGATTCGTACGCATAATTATTTCTTTAGTTTCTGAGTTTTTAAACACGAAGACAGTAAATACATTTTAGACCGCTAGGAATCTATTGAGGTTGGTATTTTTTTAACGCAAAGAAGCTGCAATAAGACGCAAAGGCGCAAAGAATTAAAAAAACTCTATACACTTTTAAAGATCTTTTTATCTTTGCGCCTTTGCGCCTTTTGCAGCTTCTTTGCGTTAAAAAATCTAAAAGCTTGTGAGCTTCCAGCGGTTTCTTCGTATTAATATAAGAGGCTATGGTCCTAAAAGGCCATGCTGGGGGCACTTAAGCTGCCCGGCTTGCCTCTTGTGACGTCAGGGTTGTTCACATTAGGCACAAGCGAGTAATCATGATCTGTTGGCATGCGGTAGCAGCTTGTGAGGCTGCACAGTACAACAATCAAAAAAACATGTTTTTTCAATTTTAAATAACTCATTTTAATCTCTCTATTTGTTATTATCTTCTTCATATTCATCTTGGGGTAATTCAGGAAGTAGTAATAGCGCATTATGGGACTCCACAATAGCAACCTGGCGCCCTTTTATATCTAAGATATAAACGGAGCTTTTGGGGCTCATTGTTCGTCGTTCCAAAATTTTGATCAAGCTTGATTCGTTGATCTGCTGGATGCGTGTGTTCATGAACTTTTTTAATAAGTAGCTTATAAGGAGCAAGATGGTAATTATTGAGGCAAGCGTCAGCAACATCTTGATAAACTCTTTCATGAAATTATCTTCTCGAGGTAACTCTTTTTTTGAACTTTCCCTTAAAGAGGGCGGTAGCGGAATGTCTTCTTCTGTCCTCTTATTTAAAACGCGTTCTTGCGAGCTTAAAGAAAGCGGAGTTAAACTAGAAAGTAAAAACATTAGAAGGAAATAAATGCGCAAATACTTTATCATAAGAACCCATAAGTTAAAGATGCGGATCATAAACTATTTTTAAGAAGCAAGCAAGAGGTTAAAGTGAAGTTTATTGGAAAAATCGGCTTTGATCATTATAAAATCGACTGCATCATTGGTGTGCACGAGGAAGAGCGGAAAAATAATCAAACAATTTATTTAGATCTTCGCGTTGAATACGATTTTTCTAAAGCCGCGAGCGATGATGATTTTCAAAAAACAATTTGTTATGAAGTGCTTGGAAATTTGTGTAAAGAATTAAGTTTAAAAGGTTATCGACTGTTAGAAACTTTTGCTTTTGAACTCATCCAAACTTTGATGAACCAATACAAAATTAAATGGGCTTTTGTTAGAATAAAAAAACCAAATGCTCTGCCACTTGCAAATTATGCGGTTGTTGAACTTGAAGGGGGGAGTCTTTAAATGAGTAAAACTCTTGTGACAGGTGGCGCTAAAAATCTTGGAAAAGAAATAGTGTTAAAACTTGCAAAAAATAAACAAGACCTTCTGATCCACTACAATAAAAGCAAAAAGGAAGCATTCGAACTTGTCAAAGAGTGTCATACTCTTGGAGTTAAAGCAGAGGCTGTTTTTGGTGATTTTTCTAATTTTGAGGGGATGAAAGCATTTATTGATTTGCTAAAACCCTTTAAAAAAATAAAAAATATTGTGAATAACGTGGGTAATTATTTGGTTAAACCTGTTTTAGAAACATCTTTTAACGAAACGAACGCTCTTTTTATGACCAATCTATTTGCACCCTTATTTCTGATTCAATCTATAATACCTTCAATTAAAGAAGAAAAGGGAAGTATTGTAAATATTGGCGTATGTGGAATCGATCATGGTAGGGCTGAAAATTATTCAATGGTCTATAGCATGACGAAGGCCTCGCTCTTAATGCTTACAAGAAGCCTTGCAAAGGATCTTGCCTTATTTGATGTGACTGTCAATATGGTTTCACCGGGAATGCTTGAAGATTCCTTTGATGCTCCAATAAATGCTAAGGAACTACCAATGAAACGATTCGGAACTAAACAAGAGGTTGCCGATGTTGTCTTATTTTTATTAAACCCAAACAATCATTACATAACCGGCCAAAATATTGAAGTTGCCGGAGGACTTAGGTTATAAATCGATGGATGAATATTTAAAAAAAATTAACGATCTTTGTTTAAATGCGGGGGAAAAACGCATTAGCTTGCAAACAGATTTTCTTCACTTAAAGTATCATGCCTTACAAGATGATGTACATTTAACAATTCCTGTTTTAGAGAATTTTTTGTTTGCACTTTCCCTTTTTAAAACACGTACGGTTGAAAACATCACAAGAGCAAGGGTTTTAGTTGAAAAGCTTCTCCATTTTGCAAGTTCTGACGGACAGTTTCCTGTCTATTTGCATGAATATCCGGAATGCAAAGATCATTACTTGGCAATCTCCTTAATTGCACCTTTATATTGGATTTACAAGGACTTTCATCAAATTCTCGGAAACCCCTTAAGGGAGCGTTTGGAAAAGGCATTACTTGACCTTGTTAACTATAGCATTAAAATTTCAACCGAAAAAAATCCGCCCTATTTTATGCGCATCAAATTGGCAGCAGCTTTGCAAGCAGTGGGCAACCTTTTTAATATAAACGAGCTTAAAAACGACGGAGAAAAAAGGCTTGTTGAATTTAACGATGTAACAAGAGACTGGTTTATACCAAAACACTTGGGTGATTTAATTATTGCCTCACAGATGGTTGACATGAAATTTAGTCAAAAGTTTTTGGATCATCTTAACAAAACTTGGCACCCGGATTTAAATTGCTATGCAGGCCCTAATATTTTAGAATATCAGGCAGGTTTTGAGCCGGAAGTTACTTTATACGATCTATTCAT
This sequence comes from Chlamydiia bacterium, assembly GCA_038257035.1. GTDB lineage: Bacteria > Chlamydiota > Chlamydiia > Chlamydiales > Parachlamydiaceae > JBBSJT01. The sequence goes on along the minus strand of JBBSJT010000024.1, from coordinate 9,315 downwards.
GGGCTATTTAACAAAAAAGTTCTCAAAGCGTGCTTTAACCTTAAGTGTTATTCATCTTCATGCTTCACTCATTCAGCCTTGCGAATACAAAATCGACAATCATTTGCCATTTTTTTGGCAAGGTAAGATTAACGAGCAATCGTATAAGTGCTTTAAGTTTGAAAATTATAATTTTGCCTTTATTGAGCAAGATTCTAATAAAGCATCTCAAGACAAAGGATTTGCTCCTTATAAACTTAATTTTGGCAATGTTAACAGGTTACATTCTTTGACAATTGAAGGGTCAAATAGTCAAAAGATTGCTTTTACGGAGAAAAACAAAACCCATGAATTTCTTTTTTCTTTGGCCGAAGTTCCGGAGCTTGAAGATAAGGAGGAATGTCGCGAAGTGGCTTTTTACTTTGATCTTTTTGATAAAACGGATGTTAGGATTGAAGGGATAAAAGCTACAACATTTCAAATCGGAGAAAAAGTTGAAGTAATTCTTGATGGTTTTAAATTTGATCTGCTTTTTGAAATTGTAAAGGGTAACGGTCATTTCATGGGCCATTTCATGCGTGGAAACCGACCCTCACAAATTGCAACTAAGGGCAAAGATCGTTTTGCGGCTTTTGATTACTCGATTTTCTTGCGCACCATCAGACGCGACACCGACTGCATCATCAAAGCCACCCTTACATTACATGGAGAGGTTTCTTAGATAAGAGTATATACTGATGCTACTTGGAAGTGAAAATTTGCAATGTTCTCAAAACTACTTATTATAACATCTTCGATTTTTAACAGGATATGCAGGATCGCTCCGCTTCGCTTCGCGGCAGGATCGCTAAAGCGGCAAGATATTATCAACCTCTAATATATCCTAGAAGTTGATAATATCCTGCCGCTTTTAGCGATCCTGCCGCGAAGCGAAGCGGAGCGATCCTGCATATCCTGTTAAAAATCGATGACGTGATAAATTGTAGAGATCTAAATTTTTCAGTTTGAAGTAACACCAGTGTATACTGTTCTACTTCGAGAAAAAAAATCCAATATATGATATAGCTTTTTTGAAATTGAAAATTTTATATATATTTCTTTTCAGTTCAATCGTATTTTTAATATTTTTGGGTTTACAAATGTTTTTTAGTGGAAGAAGGCTTCTTTGGCGTATGCTAAGCATTGAAAGACTGTGGCAGCAGCTTTTGTCACCCCAAGGAAATCAATTGCCTTATAGCTTAAGACAAAGACATCGGCAATATCCACAGCAAGAACTACTCCTGCGTTTAATCCTGCATCCCTAGATATAGCAAAAGCCTTGCCGGTATAGGTTGGAATGGCAATATTAATATTGGTTAAGGTATAAACAGTGGCCTTGGCAATAAAGAGTGTTCCCAAAATGACACATGCGCATCCTGATATTATAAAGACAGGTGTATTACAAATAATTGCAGGAACTGACCAGGCATAATGTTTTAAAATTGTGTTAAACCCTCGTTCATTGTAGCTAATTCGATGTTCATTGACGCATTCGTTAAGTTTTTTAAGAGCGGAGGGTAGATTCTGATCGAAGTTTTCCACTGAAATTTCAGATTCTGAAGCTTTTGTAAATCCTTCACAGATACGCGTAAATCCAGCATTAAGTAATTCTATCATTTTTCTAAAACAAAATTGAACAACCTCCGCAACTTTTTTAACGATTACAGAAATAATCCCATCAAGATGCAGTTCTTTAATAACAAATCGTGCAAGGCGATAACTTTGAAAAACTAAATTAAAGCTATCGTAAGTAAGTTGACCTGCACTAACCCCAAGGCCAACAAATCCGTCGAATGCACTTGTCATGAGTGTGCTGAATCCGGTCGATAGGGGAAATTGAAAATTTCCAAGGGTGAAAAAATGAGTGGCAAATCTTGCAGTGCCTATGGTTAAGCATGAAATTGTGCAAAGAGATAAAGAAGCTGTAAATAACGTAAGGTTTACAGGAATGGTAATCAATGTGACGACCTTATGCCCAAGCCAATTTGTTAGCTGCACATCAAGTGCGGCATCATTATGGGACTTATTAAAAAGTTCGTCCCTATAGCCGTTTAAACTAGTAATCATTGATTAACATTCCTTGTTTTATTTTTTTTCTTAATTTTCCATAAATATGGGGCTGTCAAGACTTACACCCATGCTGTTCAAACCGTTATCGACATGAATAATTGCACCTGTAATAGCAGAACTTAAAGGAGATAATAAAAATGTAGCAGCAGCACCAATTTCTTCGGCTTTTAAATCTTTTGAAATAGGAGCATTTATAAATGAATAGTCTATCATCTTGTCGATGAAACCAATGGCTTTTGCAGCACGGCTTCCCAAGGGTCCGGCTGAAATGCAATTGACTCTGATGTTCCATTTACGGCCGGCTTCATAACTTAATACGCGTGTGTCGCTTTCAAGTGCAGCTTTTGCTGAACTCATTCCACCACCATAACCCGGAATAATTCTTTCACCGGCAAGATACGTTAATGAAAGGGCAGCGCCACCTGTATTCATGAATGGGCCTAAATGTGCCAATAAACTAACGAATGAATAAGAGGAAGAGCTTAAAGCTGCAAGGTACCCTTTTCTTGTTGTTTCAAGAAGTGGTTTCTGAACTTCAGGAGCATTTGCAAGGGAATGAACGAAAATATCTATCTTTCCAAAATCTCTACCAATTGCTGCTGCCACTTCGGTAATTGTATATTCTGTAACATCTTTGTAGCGTTTATTTTCGCGGATTTCTTGCGGAACATCTTCCATTGTATCAAATGTGGCATCCAGAGGATAAACTTTGGAAATTTTCATGATAGAACCATCAGATAATTTTAGCGATTCATCAAATTTTCCGTTTTCAAGACTCGTTAAAAATATTTTTGCAATAGGTGTCCATGTACCGATGATGATTTCAGCTCCGGCTTCAGCTAAAGCTTTTGCAATAGCAAAGCCATATCCCTTATCGTCGCCAACTCCCGCAATAAAGGCTTTCTTTCCTTTAAGATTAATTGCTAGCATAAAACCTCCGTTATCAATTGATTAAGTAATCCACTATAGCATAAAAACCGATTACGTTGGAATAAAAAGTTTGAAATCAGTATGATGCACTTTTTTAAAAAAAATAAGTGAGTTATATGTCAAAAAATACTTTTTTTAAACTATCTATTTGGTTTTGTTTAGCCATAAGTGGTATTTATGGTGTTGGTCGAGTCTATTATTATGTGACCGATGGCTTTACAACTTCAAATATTGCCTCTAATTTAAAATTTGATCCAAGATTTGAGACAAAAAGTATCACACCGGAAGAAAAAAATCAGATCGATTCTATTTTATCACAAAAATTTGAATATCTTGGAAAAGGTTGCCAATCTTACGTTTTTGCAAGCGAAGATGGTAAATATGTGTTAAAATTTTTTAAATATCAGCGATTTACACCTCAAGAATGGCTTAATTTATTTTCATTTATTCCCGCCATGAATGATTATCGCCTGATGAAAATTGAGAAAAAAAGAATAAAATTAGAAAATATTTTCAAGAGTTGGAAAATTGCCCATGATGAGTTAAAATCTGAAACCGGCCTTGTATATGTGCATTTAAATAAAACAAATACTTTACAAAGACAAGTTTTAATTACCGATAAAATGGGAATGGAACATTATATAGCGATTGATGATTATGAATTTTTGATTCAAAAACGTGCCTTTATGTTGACAGATACGATCGAGAAACAAATGAAAATGAGTCAACTGGATCAGACAAAAAAATTACTTGATACTCTTTTTGACACCCTAGTATCAGAATATAACAGAGGTCTTGGTGATAATGATCATGCCTTAATGCAAAACACCGGAGTTCTTGATGGAATGCCCATCCATATAGATGTCGGTCAATTTCTTCAAAAAGAAAGTTATAAAGACATTGAGGTACAAGCCCAGGAAATGTTTAATAAGACTTATAAATTTAGAATATGGCTTAAGAAAAGTTTTCCTGATCTTTCGCTTTATTTTGATGAAAAGCTTTATACTTTTATAGGGCCTAAAATGGATGAGTTAAGACCTCAATTAAAAAACATGGACGGCAACGACTTTTAGACTACGCTAACGTAAGCATAGACTTTTTTAGTGGCAGAAAAAAGAAGAAGTGCGGGGGTACCCCGCACGGTGTGGAATTACATGGCCTTTTCTAAAGCTTCCAATCTTTCGATCAACAAATCAATAATCTTTTGCTGATTTGCAATGATTGCATTTTGCTTTTGTAATTGCATTTCATGCTGTTGTAATTCAGCGATCATCAACGGCTGAATTAATGGATAACTAATACTATAAGGAATATTAGATTCTGGCTCATAAACAACAACTTCCGGTAATACTTGCTCCATTTCTTCTGCAATCATTCCATAATTAGTTCTATTGGAAGAATCGCCATTATAAAAGAATTCAACAACACGCATATCATAGATTTTTTTTGAAATATCTGTTGATAGGGTGTTAACTGTATTTTTAAATCTTTTTGAGGAAGTAAATGTCGTGAGCTTACCGTCTGCCTGTATATTAACGACTAGGGTGGGTGCTAACGCAGTTGAATTATAAATTCCCTGAATGTAACAATCGATGTTAGTACCAAGTGTTCCAATGTTAATTACCCCAGCGACAGGTAACCCAACACTACCTATGGAAATCGTGTCGTTGTTTCCTGCAGTACTTGTTCCTGCCGAACTCCCTATAGCTATTGCTCTTTGTCCTGAAGCTGAAGCACTGGATCCTACAGCAACAGCTGAACTTGCGGCAATTGTTGATTGGCCAAGAGCTGTAGCATTATTAGCACCTGCAAAAACATTAGCTCCTGTTCCAAGACCTACGTTGCTAGTTTCTGTTGTAACATTGCCAAGGGTGCCATTTCCTATGGCAGTGTTATTATTGCCGCTGATATTATTTAAAAGGGAATTTATGCCCAAAGCATTATTGTTGAATCCGATATTATTATTGCGAAGGGAAGAGGCTCCAATTGCGGTGTTACTGTTGCCTGTTGTATTTTCAGTAAGTGCAAAATGACCTAAGGCAGTATTGCTAGAGCCGGCTGTATTAACGTCACCCGCTTCAAAGCCAATAAATGTATTATTGGTTCCTACATTTAAAGCTCCAGCCCCATTTCCCACATAAACAGAGGCTAAACTATTAAGAGGTTCAATTTGACTTGTTTCTGTAAAACGTACCGAAGGTATGCTGTTGACACCTATGACAAGTGGTTGGTTATCTGTTGTACCAACAAAATTAGTTGGAGGAGTAGTTCCTGCATTACCTGTCAAAAGCCAGGCATTTTCTGAAACGGTTCCTGTTGGACCAGTAGGTCCTAATAAACCTTGTGTACCTGTTGGACCCGTTGTACCTGTAGCGCCGGTCAATCCCACACCTGTTGGACCGGTGTTTCCTGTAGGACCGGTAGTGCCTGTAGGTCCGGTAGTGCCTGTAGGTCCGGTGCTACCTGTAGGACCGGTGGTACCTGTAGGACCGGTAGTACCGGGGCCGGTATTACCTGTAGGACCGATTCCTCCGGTAGTTCCCGTAGCACCTGTCGGACCGGTGGCTCCTTTTTTTTCTATTCTATTATGACATGCGTAATCAGTTGCTCCAAGAAATTCAAAGTTTAATTTTAAGGTTTCATCGAAATCATTATTTGAAAGCAATTCTGCATCAAATTCATAAGAATCGATGATTATAAATGTTTTTTCCTGATCTTCCCAAACCAAAGATAATAATCCATTGTTGATAAGTGTTTTAATGGGTTCATCTTTAACTTCATTTAGATCAGTTAACTGTTTGTCTGACTCATCTAATCGAATTATTCTTCTATCTAGAAGTGGAATATTTAGAAGTTCATCTTTGTTGAATGATCTGATTTCTGAAATATCAATGTTTTTAAATTCTGCGGAAAGTGGATTTAAACACAATCCACAGATAATTAGAGATAATGTGAGTCTTAATCGTTCAAAATTTTTCATTAGTTGCTTCCTCTTGTTGGCATTACTTGGAGCATAGTCATACCTTGTCAAATAAATATTTTCAATAAATTTTTTGACATTAAAAAGGGGAGAGCGTTAGGGTTAACAAGAAAATAAAATGAAAATACTCAAAACGTAACTCCCGTTTATTGAATTATGTTTTGTACGCTTAAAAAAGGTATGTTTAAGAGATGATACTTACATTCTTCGGAATCATTTTCTTTTGTCATCTGTCTGATTATTTCAAAGGGTTAAGTTTGGTTTTTCACTGGCATTCGTTTCATTTAAGGCTTTGCTTTTTATTGTTTTTAGACTACAAAGAATATAGGTAGGCCAGAACCTTGATAGTCAATAGATTTTTGTAAAAGACTGAGTCAACGATCTTTACGACGAATGGTAGTTAGAGATGGAAAAGAGAAGACAATGGGTTGTAGAGGAATACCATAAGTGCTTAAAAAGGGTTAACGCATTGAGATGCAAAACCCAAAAGATCATTAAAAATTATTTTTGATTTTATAAATTAAACATAAGGATGTTTATGAACCTAGAAAATGATGATAGAGTTCGCTCTCATACTTCTACTTCTTCAAATGCAGCTATTGATCAAAAAATCCTAAAAAGCATTCAAAATTATTCAGAAAGAAGTAATCAGGAAATTAGTAATAGGATAAGAACTATTGAAAATGAATGGAGTATTGAGCGATGGCTAGAAACAAATGCTTCAATTTTGGCATTCATAGGAGTATTACTGGGAGCATTTGTTAATACTTATTGGCTATTTCTCCCTTCTATTGTCCTTATTTTTCTTTTTCAACATGCAGTTCAAGGATGGTGTCCCCCTCTTCCTATTTTTAGAGCTTTAAATGTTAGAACTAGAAAGGAAATCGATTGGGAAAAATATGCTCTTAAAATTTTGCGCGGAGACTTTAATGAATTAAATAATAAATCTAAAAAGGCGGAAGAAATATTAGAAATAGTAAAGAAATAATTAGTTACACATAGAGATGTATTAATTTCTGGATTATGCGTCGAACTATTAGCGATGCTTAGCAGAAATAGCATTTTTAAAGGATGTTAGCCAGCCTAAAGGCCAATGTCGTTAACTTAAGAAAAATTATAGGACAACGAGAATGCTAAGATCAATTGATTTGCGACGAGTTAATATCTGTCGCTATATTAACGAGGAGCAAAGCAATTGAGATTGGCGTTCGCAGTGTCATAAAAATTTCTTTAAGTTAATGACATTGGCCTAAAGGCTACGGTACAAAAAATTAACTCCTGCAAGCAGAAATGCATCCCCCTGTGCTGTCGGGTTTCCCATTACCCTCCGGAAAAGAGGTTAAAACCTTTTGCAATTGTAACTGTAGGGCCTCTTCTATGATGGCAACTCGTATAGATAACAAGAGTTTTGATCTACATTTTGTTGAAATAAGCTTTGCATCAAATTCATAAGAATCTATGATTGAAAAAGTTTTTTTTAACCGGTCCATCTTTAATTTCATTTAGATCAGAACTCTTCTAATCGAATAATTCTTCTATATAATACTGGATTATTTAGAAGGTAATCTTTGTTTGAAGATCTGATTTGTGAAATATCAATTTTTTTAAATTCTGCGGAATGTGGGTTAAGACATTATCTGCTTAAGTGTTCAAACGTTTCATTAGGTTGCTTCCTATTGTTGGCATGCTAGTACACCATGTCATCTAAACTGATAGGTACTACTTTCCTTTCACCTCTATTTTAAAAATTAAATTCAGACCTACAACAATGCATGGATTGAAATTTAATTCTTAAACTAGAGGCAAAATTTAAAGCTATTACCCATCAATTTAAACGACATGATGTACTAGAACACTGTAAATCCGGAAAACTTCGTCAAAGCCCAGGGGTTCGATCGATCAAAATCAGGCCTATATTATAATATTAACCCGATTTTGATTAAATTTTTTATGACTTATCGAAGTAAACCAAGTCCTAAGCCTAAGGCAAATGAAGTGATCAAACCGGCTGCAGGATTGCATCGCTCACGCACAACTACTTGGCGGCAAACAGGTTGGCTGTAAACAACAGTTTGAACGGGCTGTTGCACGTAAACCGGTTGTTGCACGTAAACTGGTTGCTGAACATAAACCGGCTGAGGGTAATATTGCACAGCATATTGTGGCGCAGGAGCAAAGTAAGTTCGAGTAACAAAGTGAGTATGGTGTCTTGCTTCTAAATTTGTTGTTGAAGCAAAAGTAAATAAACAAGCAAGCGTTAATAGAGCGTATATTGATTTCATGATATTCCTTTTTTTTTAAGTATTACACATTTTACACTCCTATTTTGCACAAACTCACCTATTTAATCAAGATCTTAATAAAACATTTTAGATTAATCTTTATATTTGGTATTTGTTAACTTTATTAAAATGGTGGTTTAATCATGGAAAAAGTTTTATTTATCTGGTTTAGAAGATTTGTTATGATGGTTGTTCCTTTTTTACTTGTCCTCTTGGAGTGGAATCATCCATCAGGATTTTCAAAAAATGTTTACGAAGGACTGCATCATATGTCCAGTTGGTGGAAGGAACTTCATATTTTGCAATCCTTTTTATTCGGAGCAGTGGCCCTTGCGGCAATGCTTTTAACTTTTCGTCAAAACAATTTTTTTGGCATTGTAAGCAAATTTTTTATTTGGTTATTTGCAGTTTGCTACCTTGTTTTTGATTCAACTGCAGGAATTGCTGTTGGCTATATTCTCGATTTACCAAATCATCATCCAAATATTGATGTTGAAAGTACAAAAAATATTGTGCAACTTCTTTATACGGACCCGATCATTGGCGGATCCGGTTCAGCTTTTAGTTTAGCTGGATCTTATGGTTGGCTTCTTGGAATTTCTTTTGCAATTATCTCAATTTTTTTAACAAACAGACGCCTTGGCCTCAAAAAATTGTTACCACCGCTCATTTTATTAGCAATCTCTGCTTATACTTTGTACGTGGGACATTATGCACCTTATGGACCGATTGCTTTTGGCTCATTTTTGCTTGCCGCCATCTGGTTTGACATCTTCAACTTCGACCTTTAGAGGCCTTGAAAGTTGAACTTCTTTTTAAACATAGAGGGCACAGAGAAAAGCAAGAGAGGAAAAGAGGGGGTAGTTTTTTCTTTATAAAGTTTATGATTTTTTTTCAGGATATTCAGGATCGCTCCGCTTCGCTTCGCTGGCCAAGATCAGGCAGGATAATATCAACCTTAAGGATATACTAGAGATTGATATTATCCTGCCTGATCTTGGCCAGCGAAGCGAAGCGGAGCGATCCTGAATATCC
>JBBSJT010000023.1:0-24070 GCA_038257035.1 Chlamydiia bacterium | reverse complement strand
TTGACCACGGGTTTGTACCCGTGGCTACATGCTGTCGTCGCATTCGCGCATACGCATTAAGCTAAAAATAAATTATAAAGCAGGCCTTCAGCCTGCGATCGTAACGCACTGATACCTAGGGCGTTGCCCTAGGCTATTATAAGCGAGGGCTTTGCCCTGAAAAATCGTCTTCCAGGCTGAAGGCCTGGTTTTTAATAGCCTAGGGCATCGCCCTAGGAATGATATTGAATAAAATGCAGGCTGTAGGCCTGCTTTATAATTATCCTAAAATACTTTGTTTAAGCAACTTACTCCTTAGCTTAATGCGCATGCGCATTCGCGACTCGCAACACGTATTATCTATCTATTAAACGATATGATTTACTAGCCCCTCTCTTACCTTCTCTCTTTCTTCCTCTCGTGTTCTTGGTGTTAAAGAAAAACGTTTGCGACCTCAAAGGTTGGCCAACCAAGCCTTTCTTTCTTCTTCAAGAGATTCTTTATTGCCCGAACGCTCTTTGTCATCAATCAAACTTTTATAATTAGCTAAAAGATAATCCGTTATCATTTTTTCTGTGATGGTCACTTCCAAATGATTCTCATCGGCAAACTTTTTAAGTGCAGTTGTTATTGATGGAAGTAAATAAAATTGTTCAAATAAAAATTGATGAAGCAGAGGGCTTGTTGCCTCAACACCTGATTTTTCAATCTTATCGGCAATATTTTTAAGAACGACTTCCCTATCTCTACGTTGTTTGGTCAACGATCTATAAGCGTTAACATTGTCGTTATGAGCATTGATTTTAGCTCTGTCCTTAGAAAGATCTTCGCTCATTTCTTCAATACTGCTTAGCTTATTATTTAACAGGACATCCCCATCAATTGGTCCCGCTTCCTTGGATTCTTTTGCTTCAAGCAAGGCTTGTTTTTTATCAGTCGCATCTATTAAAGTTCTGCCTTTAAGGCCACTTGTCACCATTTCCGCAAGAAAACTAAGCGAGCTTTTTGATTTGATAGGTTCTAATTCTTTTTTGCTTTCATTTAATCGAAAAATTTTCCTGCATAATTCTTCACTAATTTCTATGCCGGGGTAAAAGTGGTGCATCATTGATTTTAGAATTGCTACAGTATGATCTTCATCGGTACCTTTAACATCGATAACACCTCGATTTAATCGTCTATCGGTCGCGGGTTCAGTTTTCAGCATTTCTGCAAGATTTTTATATTGATCTGTCGAGGTCAGTCCGACAAAAAGAGGGATGCTTGTACTGCTTGAATCTAATAAAGAATAGAGTTCTGTTCGTAAACTTTTATCTTCAAGAAGAAGGTGAATTTCATCAATGACAAGTACGCATTTATTTTTATAATTGCCCATTGCCTTTCTCATCTGGCTTAAAACAGATTTTCCGGTGTAAATATCTTTATCTATCGTTGCACCATTGATCATAAAAACCTGAGCTCCTTTTAATTCGGGAATGTTCCCTTTTAAAACTTCCAAGGCAAATCCTTCAACGAGAGTTGTTTTTCCAATACCTGATTCACCGATTATAAGAGGATGTTCCCGATCACTTGAATTTAAATTTCGAATCAGTTGGTTTTTTAGCTTCGCAATTTCAAATTCTCTTCCAACAACAGGAATAATTTCCCCTTTTTCAGCTTTTTCTGTTAAGTTGATGGTTTTAGGAAGATGTTTTGGAGCAGGTTTTAACCATTTGACGTAAGAGTAAACAAATCCGATCAACGTTGTAAGGGTTAGAACAAAAGCTGTTCCTGTGACAAGTGGGTTTGGGCTGTAAGCGTTGATTGTCCACAAAATGGTTGCAGGGATGGCAATGATTTTATAGTAAACATCCAATTGAAAATTAGCTTCCCAGGAGCTTTTAGGAGCTTTATTCACTTCAAAAAGTTCTGTGGACATCATGAGCGTATCAATAATTGAAAGCACGAAATTACAGGCTTGCGGAATAAGCGTCTTAATTTCCGACTTAACAAATTCCATGTTTGCATCATACGGATAATATTTAGAATTGATATTAAATCGTTTGATATGGTTTTGAACAAGTAGCATAAAATCATAGTCAGAATTAAGGTTTTTCTTTTCGATGATTAATTCTTTAAGGCCTTTTTCGCTAATTAAATGAAGACATCTTGATACAAGATCATTCTTATCAAGTTTGATACCTTCTAAAACAGAAGCTTTTAAATAATCATCCTTTTCATCACTGCTTAAAGCTTGAAAAAATGTCATCAGCCTTGGTCTTAATATATGAAAATCATTTGATGTAAGCGCCGCAATAAATAGATTTTTCTTAACTTCCGGATCATTCTCTTGGATGATCGCATCCATCTTTGTATTTATTAATTCTGATTTGCCATGAAATGCACTTTTTACCTTTTGCCACGCTGTCGAGGGAATGTAAGTTACTGCATCAAAAATATAGGCATGATAAGATTTAACAGGGGTTGCCACACCCTTGTTCAATGTAACAGAATAATCAGAATTTAATTTAGTTGCATTAACTTGCATAACCACCTCTTTAATAAAATATGTTATATGGTTTTATAAAAAATATAAGTTTACGTTGTAAGACATATAAATGCAATAATTATTATCTACAGAAAGTCATTTGACTTTAATTCAGAGTTTATGTAATTCTGATACTTGTTAAATTTAAAAATTATACAAATATTAAAGGAATTAAAAAATGAATTTTACCGGATTATCTAAAACATTAAATCTTATTAAAGACCAAGCAATCGCCCACAAAGAGCAAATTGGATTTTGGCTTGGAAGAACTGTCAAGCCTATTTGCGAAAAAATCCTCATGGCAAATCCCATTTTACTCACTGTAGGATTAGCAGCAACTGCCATTTTTTCCGTTTGCTACATCGTCCACAACTACAGAAAAAACAGCCGCTTGGAAAACCAAGTTCGTCAACTTAGATTAGATAATGAAAAAAATAATAAGGCCAACCAACGAGAATATACCAACCTTAACAATCAAAAAATGGGTTGGCAGCAAGCAGCAACTTTTAGCGGTAATGAGTTGCAGACTCAAAAAATAATAAATGTAGATTTAAGGTCGGAAAACAATAGAAAAATTCAAGAATTGAGTGAAGAGTCTCAGCTCCATGTTAAAACAAAGACACAACTCGATAATACAATGCTAAAACTTAATAACGCATATGTTAATATTCAAAATTTAGAAGCTAAAATAACAAGTAAAGAAGAAACAATTCAATATCTAACCACAACTGCTGATCATAAAGATAAAGAGTTTGAAAAGCTTGTCCATAATTATAACGAATTGAATCTACATTACGATGGATTGGAAAGTGAAAATGCACAATTATTAAATATTATAAAAACGCTTAATGATAGCGTAGATGTTTCAATTCCTACCGAAACAAATTTTCTTGGCGATATTCTTTTTCTAGAAGAAAAAAAGTTAAGACAAAAAGATATGGATCTAATTCTCGATCACTCGGAAATTTATCTAAAATACCGCACTCTACCAAAAATTAATGGATTAATAGCCAAACTTGAGGACTTAATTAAGAAGGTTCAAGAAGATCCAGACAGACTTTTTAATATTCAAATTAATAAAATTGACAATTGGAACGAAGTTGAAGAAATAGAAAATCCTGTTGCAAATCCTGACGCTAATCCTTATGCTGATAATGTTGAAATTGATGAAGATGAAGCAAATCTTGCGGGAAGTACTTTAAATCTTCTTTCAAATAGCATGTGCCTTGGGAAAAGAGCATTAAGTGAGTTCGAACTAACAAATCTTCATGCATACTATAAAGCTTTTCAAGAAGCCATAATCACAGGTATTTCAGAAAAGCCAAAACAAGATGTTTTATCTGTTGAAGATCAATTAATTTTAGCTTTTGTTAACTCAAAAAAATAACCTTGCCATAAAAAATTGGGGACAGTTCTTCATAAGTGCATAACTTCTAATCGACCTTTGAGAATATAAAGCTTTAAGATGTCGATTAAAAGTATTCACTTATACGAGAACCGTCCCCATTAAATCCACCGTCTCTCTCATTGAGCCGCATTATCCCTTCAGTATTTATCTCGTTGAACGATTAGGGTTGGACGATTGGGGACGGTTCTCACATAAGTGCCGTCATTTTTAATCGACAATTTAAGCTTTATAACTCAAAAAATTCGATTAAAAATTATGCACTTATGAAGAACTGTCCCCAATCGCTCTTATCTTATAAATCCCTTTATGCTACATTCAAAAATCCTCACTAATCTTACTTAAAAACACTTGCATCAAATATGACCCCCACCAATTCCAACAACCACCCAAACCCAAAAAACCTATATCCACTAAAAGATAACACCAAACTCGTATTTCTAAAAAATCTTGTAACAGCCGCAAACATATATGTCGGGGATTATACCTATTTTGATGATCAAAAAAATGGTGTGGGTGCATTTGAAAGTAATAATGTTTTGTACAACTATAATTTTTCAAAGGTAAAACTTGTGATTGGAAAATTTTGCGCAATAGCAGCTGAAACCCGTTTTATCATGACAGGCGATCATAAGCTTGATGCGTTCAGTACTTACCCTTTTCCCATATTTGGCAATGGTTGGGAAACCGCATTTGATGTGTTTGATCTACCGGTTAAGGGTGATATCATTATCGGTAATGATGTTTGGTTTGGCTACGATTCGCTCATTATGAATGGAGTCACTATAGGAAATGGGGCGATTATTGCCACAAGGGCAGTAGTTGTTAAAGATGTTCCTGCTTATTCTATTGTTGCCGGCAATCCTGCAAAGGTTGTAAAAATGCGATTCGATGAAACAACAATCCAACGCCTCGAAAAACTCGCATGGTGGAATTGGGACATCAACAAAATTACCGAAAATCTAAAACTCATCTGCAATCTCAACCTTGATGATTTAGAAAAAGTATAAGTTTCATCAACTAGAGATGTACAGTTTCCCCCAATCGCCTTCTTTCAAGTAATTCTTTTGTTTTATATTAACATATCAACAATATTCAATTTAATGTTATTATATAATATATGATGTTATTAATTATTCTCATTCTAAATGGGAATAAGGGGGACATAATGGAACCGGTAGGCGGAGGTTGGTCAAGTTATTTATATAGTGCCGCTAGCAAACAATATAGTAATATTGTTGATGCAATTAGTCAGTTTACATTAACTTCTACAGAGGATACAAGAGCAGAAATTGCCCAAAGTCACGTGAACAAACCCGCACCCTATAATTTAGAATCCGCAATCAATGTTTTTAAAGAAAATGTAAATATAGCAATGCAGCAAGAAGACTTTGATGAAGTTAAAAAGACTTTAAGCAATTTTGGAACTGGTGTTAGTATAAACTGCATCAACAGAAAAACTGATAAAGAACAAGTCATTGCTGCTGAAATTTATATAAACACTCTTTTAGATGTCTTAGATAATAATCCCAAAATTGCTAACTGTTGCAGTGAACATTTTTCAAAAATTGTGAATTTTACATTATTTTCTGCTCTGTTAAACAATCCTCGATTTCAAGTTTCAAATTTAAATGAGAGTCAGGCAAAGACAATCCTTCAAAGGGGATTTGGTCTTGTTAGTGATTTTCGTGAAATATCACCTATTATAAACCATAATTTATGCCAATTGGTAACCCTGACTAAAACGAGTGGCAAAGAGCTTGAAGCTTTGATCAATCAATCAATCAATATGTCCTATTTTGATTTAAGCGATTCACTTATAAAAATAAACGGCGGTAAGCTTCCAGACAAAGAATCCGTAATGAACCGTGCAGTGCGTGAACATGATATTAACATTGCACTATTTGTCTTAAAGCATGAGGAAAATGAAGTTGATAGAAGTGCAGTTGTACAAGAACTAATTGTAAAATTCGTAGAGGGAAATTTAGAAGATTTATTAAGTAATATTCTTACCACTACAGGTCATGCTTTGAGTGAAATCCAAATTTCTAATTTTAGCAAAAAAGCTGAATCTCAAGGAAATTTAAGTTTATTAAAATTCTTAAATCCAACTGATTGGAAAGAAAAAGCAGTATCAGATTTTAAAAATGTGCAGCAAGAGGCAAAAGCAGACAAACTCATGCATTATTTTTTAAATTCTAATATCAGCGAAACTCAAGAATTGGTGGACCTGCTAAAAGACAAAAACTTAATTAATGAGGATCTCTTACAGAATTTCACGAGTTTCACGACTTCTTCAGGAAGATTAATATCACGATTCCCTAACCCTCTAGAGCAAGAAGAGGTGCATGAAGAATATGGTAGTAATTATAGCAATTATGTACAACAGCAGCAGGGTTATGGTAATAACCGTCTTAAGGTTGTCGATAGGCTCATTACAGAATTAAAAAAAGATCCTTCTAAATCATTAGAATCAAGTTATAAGCAATTAATCACTAAGGTATACACAAACAACCTAACAACCGCTGCGGAAGGGCCGTGGAGACGTGATCCCGAAACTACACCAATACTTGGTCGCTATTCAATGTTTAAAAAACTTGTGATTGAAAAGTTTATTAGTAAGGCTGATGATCCTAATATTTTTAAAACTTCAAATTCAGTGGGAATCTCTTTGACTTTACCTCAGCAAGAGCCTTTTGAATTGACTTCATTTAAAACATTAATGAATCACAAACAACGGGGAATAAGTTTTAACCATTCTGATCCAATAGATGAAGAAAATCCTCAATGGCTAGAGCAATTAGGAATTTCTAAGGATTGGGAAATGCTTGTTAAAATGAAGGTTGATCCTCAAAATCCAACAAGCGTTAACGAGTTTAAAACGAGGGTTGCAGAATTTTATTGGAAAGGGGTACAACTTATGCCTACAGAAAGAGGCAATTCACAAACCATGCTTGAACTTCATTATATTCTCTATAAAATTAATGGTTTAGAGCCCCCGGCCCTTTCAAGATACGCAGTACTTCCCGATTGCATAGCTCTTTGCAGTACTTTGGAAGAGTTCCAAGATCGGTATGATGCTTGCTGGGATAATCCATAAATTTCGTATAAAATAATTAGGATTCAATCGTTTGAACAGTTACTTGTCTTAGTATGTCATATTTAAAAAAATCACTATGTTATTAATGATTTAACAGTGGTGTAATTAGGTTATAATGATTTATTAACGGATTAGGTGTTTTTAATGCATATTAAAAACGAAAAAATTGATATTAAATCCTTTGAGCAAGGGTACCTTCTTCTAGCGGAAGAAATACTTAAAAATTCAAAGGTTGGCTATTATTCGAGCGATCCTAACATTAAACCCATACCTATAGAAGATTTTCAGTTTTCAGAAGAGTTGGAAATCATCAAAGATGAGATCGAATCGGAGTTTTTTTCAAAAACAGATTCTATTCATGGTAATTTTTCTTCGGATGTTCAATTTCTTTTTTATGAAATAGCGACATCTTTTTATCATAATTGTTATCTTGACAAAGCAATCACTACTTTTCTTTTCTTAACTACCATAAACCCGTATGTTCCCGCGTTCTGGATTGGTCTTGGTTTAGCGTATGAAAAAAATCTTGATCAGTATAAAGCAATTAATTGTTTTAAAACCGCCATAAAAGTGTCAGACCCTGACGATTTTACCCCATACATCGGGCTCATTCGCTGTTATGAAAATATTCAAGATTTTGTAGAACTTGAAGAGTTTCTTGAAGCTGCAAAGGAAAATGAAGCCATCAAAGAACAGGCAATAGCTGCATTAGATTACCTTAAAACAAAGAAATAGCTAAAGAGGGTTTATGGAACCGGCATCAGTAGGCAGAAGCTTTCAAATAAATGTTTTTAATAGCGTCAATAAAAAAATTGATAATATTAAAAACGCAATAAAAGAATTTTCATTTACTCCTAAAGAAAAAACAAGATTGCAGATTGTGCAAACAGAAATACATAAAACAGCACCTTTTGACTTAGGGAAAGAGGTGGGCATTTTTCATGAGAATATAAATCAGGGGATGTTGAATGGAAGCAATGATGAAGTGAATGCTTCTTTACAGACATTTGCAAGAAATATTTATAGAAGCAATAAGGGAAAAGAAGATGTGAAAGATCAGATGATTGCTATTGAAATTTATGTGAATACTGTTTTGGATGTTATGGATAATAACCCCCAAATGGCAAATCTTATTATGGAACACTTACTATCACGCTTTTTAGTAGATGACAACGCCATTCTTGCTCTATTAAGTAATCCGCGCTTTAATATATATGAATTAAATGAACAACAAGCAAATACTGTTCTTCAAGCGGGAGTGGGTTTGGTCTCAAGTTTTATTAATGTACCCCATGATATGCATGAGAATATTTGCAAATTGGTTAAACTAACTAAAACAACGGGTAAAGATCTAGAAGATATCATTGAGAAATCAATAACGGCTTTAAATGTAGATTTAGCTGAATCGCTAATAGAAATTAATGATGGGAAGCTTCCTAATATAGAAAAAGTAATGGCGCGAGCCATCGAAGAACAAGATTTAAACATTGTGGGATTGATTGTAAAATTTTCGGATCGTAATGGCAAAAACGAACTTATAAAAAAATGTGTAAATGCAAACTTAGAGAAATTTTTAGAAGATATTTTGCCTATTATGGATCAAAAATTGACCGAGAGCCAAATTTCTGATTTTAGCAAACAAGCCCATTCCCAAGGAAATTTAAGTTTAATGAAAAACATAAACCCTAAATGGAAAGAGTTTGCATTATCTGAGTTCAAAAATATTCCTGAAGAGTTAAAGCCAAATAAACTTACAGAATATTTTTTAAATTCGAATAAAAACGAAGTTAATGAGCTGACCCTTTTACTTAAAAGTAATGGATTGATTAGCGACACATTATTAAACGAAGCCAATAAATTCAATTCTGCCGCCGGTAAATTAATTTCACGCTTTCCTAATCCAATGCACCAACAAGAGGTGTTTCAAGCTTATGGAAAAAATTATGAGAATTATGAGCAACAACAACAAGGATACGGTGAAAAACATCTTCAGCTTGTTAATAAAGTTATAGAAGAATTAAAACTCGATCCCTCAAAAACTTTGGAATCTGCCTATTTAACAATGATCAACTCCACAGAGAAAACCCTTGGAGAATGGGCATAGGTCAAACACCCATATTAACGCGTTATGCGATTTTTAAAAAATTTGCAATTGAAAAGTTAGATAATAAATATGAAAACCCAAATGTTTCTAAGGCTAGTATAAATTCATTCAATATATCCATTGCCTCTGATAAAAATTCATCCTTTAAGCTAACTACAATTGCATCAACAGCTAGTAATTATGAACCCGCATTACAATTCTATCATTCAAAACCGATCTTTGACAAGAATGTTCCTATAGCTGAAAGGTCTAATCCACATTGGTTTGATCAAATAGGAATTTCTAAGGATTGGAAAAACCTTGTTAATGCAAAAGTGGATCTTCAGGACCCTCAAAGCATTACAGAATTTGAAGGTAAAATTGCAGAATTCTATTGGAAAGGTGTGCAACTTATGCCGACAGTAAGGGGGAATTCTCAAACCATGCTTGAGCTGCATTACATTCTATATAAGCTTAATGGATTGGAGCCACCAACCCTTTCTAGATATACCGTTCTTCCCGATTGCATAGCGCTTTGCAGCACATTGGATGAGTTTAAAGAGCGTTATGAGTCTTGCTGGGACAAATGAGCTTCAAAATCAGCATCAAGTGCAATTTTAGTCACTTTTCCGCAAGTACCAATTTTTAGCATAATAGATTCATTTGCCTCAAATTCCAAATCCAAATGAATAGTATTTTCACCATGATTAATTGTTATATTTCTCTTTTCATTCTTAGATTCCTGGAATTGACAATAACGCATAGGGTATTTTACATCTTTTGTACTTGGATGTGCAAGGAATAGGTACAATTCTCCTTTATATTCCCGTGCCCAGTAGTTAGGTAGATTTTTACCTTGTAAAAGGGGCGTTACATCAGCTTCTTTTAAGTTTTTTAAAGTGTTTTTGTGATCCATAAGATCTTTAAGAAGAACTTCGTAATTGTCGTGGGGAATAAAGCCCGGTTGCTTTGGCTTGTTATTTAAGATAATTTTTCCGCCTTCTTTTACCAACCGAAGAAGTTCTGAAACGGCATCGATATCTAACCATTCGACATCGATATACAAATAGGGAACGTTCATATCGCCACAACAAAGATTCCCGTCGACAATTTTAACTTTTGAAAGCATGTCACCGGAAAGCCATACAGGGAAATAGCCTGTCGTCTCTTTTTTTGGTTGTACAAACCTCATTTCCCAATGAGATAAAGCACCGGGTCTTTTTTTATATTCATCTGGAAGCTCGCCCAGCATCATCATATCTTCATTAGGCAAATAAACCGCCATTCGATGAGCATTAACTCCTAATCTCATAAGATTGCATGTAGTTGCCATATATTGGTTGAATTTAGGCAATTGATCCACAAAATTAGCATCCGGTCCGACATGCACAGAGGCAAAAAATTTATTAATTGGATCGTTGATTGGGTTATAGGGCATCCCATGCCAAACAATCTGATTGACCCCGTTTGCTAATACAGCATCATAGAGAAGTTTTAAATCTAAAATCTGTTCCTTTCCATTTGTTTTTCGACGGAAACCATAAATACATGTGAATGTTTCACAGCTTGTGACCGATCGGCCACTAAGACAAGTTGCTGATGCCGGTATTCTAGAAAACCAGGGATCAAAAAGGAGAGATTCAGATTCAGGCACATCAGCAAAAGCATAAGCTGAAAGAAGGTCAGTTGGTGCCCCATGACATTGAACTCTTGATTTTGCCCCCATTTGGTTACTTAAAGCTGTAAAAGGTTCATAGAAATTTTTAAGAATGGCTTCTGATAAAATTTTTCTTGAATCATAACGAATATGAGGGTTGGTTTCCAATTCGTTTAAATGATTTCTTAAACAATAACCAAAGCGATCTTCAAATTTTTTCCAAAGGTCTTCATTCCATACTGTATCATTTGAAATTTCGAGTGAATCGCAAAAAAGAGAAGAGGGTCGCCCTTTTAAAGCCGGCTCAAATGCATTCCGCATATGATCTACATAATTTTGAAGAGCTTTTTTTGAAAGGTGATTAAGAACGGGTGTATGTTTTGGCGATTCCCATGAGCCCTCAATTGCCTGAAGAGATGGACCTGTAAAAGTTTGAGAACAATCTTCGGCCTCAAGAAATGAACCTCCAAATGGCCAAGCACTTCCAAGTGTGAAATCGCAGCCAAGGCCTAGTTTTTCGGCACATTTTTTTGTGTATGTAATAGTCTTCTTAAAATCTTCGCTTAACCAATCCATTCTTTTGCATTCAAGCGAATCTTTTCGATCATCCCAACTTGGATATAGCCAAGCTAATTCTACCCCACCAAAACCTTGTTTTTTCATCCATATAAGCTGAGCTTTTATATCGACTTTAGTAAAGGGTCCATTCAACCACCACCAGCGAGTAAAAGGTCTGGAATCGGGAAAAACCTCGCTTGGGCGCATTTTTTTAGGCTCATTGAATAAAGAGACTGCACTAGTTTTAAGTTTATTAAGAAATCCTTTTTTGTGTTGCTCGATTTGGATGGGAGTGGATGGTTTTTTTAAATTAGAGTTGAAGGAAAATGTACTGCAATTTTTTAATAAAGACTTATTTGTCATTGCTAAGCTTGCGACATCATCAGAATTAAGTTTACTTAATAAGACTGATAAAACATCATGATAAAATTGATTGTTATTCGAAGTCTCTTTTTTTTCATTATTCAGTGCAGTTGAAATTTGCTGAATAATATTTCCATCATTAAATTCAAGATTCATAAATACCTTTTTTTGATGTTTAAAATAAATTTTAACACATAAATGATATTAAATCAATAGTAATTATTTTAATTATTTACTGTAATGTTTACTAAGAGCTGGGTAACTCATAAAACCGAGTTGGTTTTTCAAGCTTAAAATATGATGGACGATTTCCGGAGGAAGGAAGCTTACGATCGAATTTGGATTACCTCTACTCACCAACAACGAAACATCGCTATATTGAGCCCGAGCTGGCAAATCAGTCGGGTAAAAATAAGGTTTAATATTGTTATAAATGCAAAGTTGATCGTTAGTATTTAATTTGGGAGTTTTAAGTGTCGTCCCATATTCAATAGTGTTACCGACATCTTTAATGACGTTAATTAATCTCTTTAGACGGGAAATGTAGTCTATGTCACAACCGAAGTGATTGACTTTAGGATTTTGTAAAAGATAATTAGAGTAACTAACAATATCTGAATGGATCATATAACACCTCTTTTTTATCAAAATCTTAACAAAAATTAAATTAAAAGTCAACTAATTATTTAAATTCTCATTGACCATATACATTACCCTAAAATGAAAAAAATCGAAGTTGGTATATAAAGTAGCTTTATTACCTTAAAAGTTTTTAACGTATTTTTGTGAAAGGGGTAGAAAATGGAAGCCAAAGATATTTGGCTTCCATTTGTAAGATAAAAGGGATTAGTAACGCACTAAGACTTCTGCGCCAACATAGGCAGATGATCCAAATTTAAAGCGATGGGAGTTATTGTTGTTTTTGTTAGCGATCTTTAAATGGCCGCCAAAAGTATAACCTGCGTGGATGTTAGATTCAATCCAGCTGCCCACATCATAGTTTATGCCAAATTCAATACCCTTATTAAAATATTGAATAAGTGCCCGAGATAAATTCTCATGTTTGCCAACACGATTTCTTGTTTCAAACGCTCGACCTTTCAACTCTACATACCAATAGTCATCGATCACATACACAACAGACATATTTACAGGAAAAACGGCATTTAATTTCCACTTTTCATTAATGATCCAATCAAAGCCGAAGATAGGGTAGACGTGGTCGATCTTCATGCCTGTAAGAGATATGATACCCATGTGAAGTCCCCAATTTTCGGCATAATTGTAGCGACCCCAAATAAATAAGTCCCATGTAGAATATTCGTCAAATTCAAAATGGTCTGTGTCCATATTTAGGGCAAGTTTACCCTTCCAAATCCAGTCGCACATTCGAGATGTTTGTGCAGCGATTGCAACTGTTGCCGTATTAAAAATGTTCTGCTCAAAATATTCATTTTGTTTCCAATGAATATTGGTTCGGTTATATCCAATTTCAATATTTGCAGCTTCATTATATGTTTCGTTATAATAAAAAATCATACTTGCATCGATGTCAAAACCACAAAATGAAACTCCCTGATGCTTAAGAGCATTTTTTGTGAAGTTGGCTTTCGAGATGAAGTCGCTATTTGTTTCTATGGCAAAGGCGCCCGATCCACCTTCAAGAAATGCAGGTTTTACACCGCTATTATCTTTTGGCAACTGTGTATCGACAAAGTCAATCTGATCGTAATCGGCATGACAAAAAGTAACAGCAAGGCTGAAGGCTGCCAAAAGGGTGTAAAGTGATTTTTTCATTATGTGACTCCGTTGAAAATTAGATGAAAAGGTTTTTTTTATCTTAATTTTTTATATTTGTCAATATTCTTTACATTTACCAAGCATTCTGGATATTTCATCAAGGCGCTCTTCTTGGCTTAAAGCTATCACGTGCGTGAATGTGCGTCCGTTATCTTCTCTTTTAGATATTTGAAAGTGATGATCCGCTTGACTTGCAACTTGTGGAAAATGGGTGATGCAAAGTACTTGAGTGTTGTTGCCGATCTCTTTTAATTTGGTTCCCACGATAAAGGCTGTCTCTCCGCCAATATTGGCATCGATCTCATCAAAAATTAGGGTGGGTATGCGCTCTTTGTCAGCTAATAATGCTTGGATGGCAAGAAGTATCCTTGAAAGCTCACCACCACTAGCAGAGGCTTTAATTGGAATTTTATGCTCCCCAACGTTCGGGATTAGATAAAATTCAATGAGGTCATCACCTCTACAATTTCTTTTTTGTTTTGTAAATTCTACTTCAAAGATGACTTTTGGCATGTTCAATGCTTGAAGTTGCAACATAATGGCTTTTTCAAACTTTTTAGCTTTAGCTTTTCGTTTAGTACTTAATTTATTAGCGAGCTCATTATTTTTTTCTTGCAATGCTGCAAGTTCAATTTTTAATGTTTCAACAAGCAAATCCTGGTTTTCAAGTTCTTTTAATTTTTCCATGGCCGATTTTTTGTAATTTTCAATCTCATCCAAACTGTTGCCGTATTTCTTTTTAAGCTTTGTAATGAGTGCTAATCGATCGTTAAGTTGAATGACTCTTTCAGGGTTATATTCAATATGTGAGCGGTAAGCGTTTATTGTATAAATGACTTCTTGAATTTCGATGATGGCATTTTTAAAACTTGTTGCCGTATCATTAAGTGAAGCGTCAATGCGGCAAAGCTCATTTAGGTTCATATTCTGCCGATTCAACATCCCGATTAAAGACGATCTTTCCCCGGAAAGCGCATCGCTAATTTCAGTGGCTTTCGAAGCCCTGGACTCAGCATGAATGAGAAGACTATATTCTGAAAATAGCTCTTCATCTTCGCCATTTTTTAAGTTAGCTTCTTCAAGCTCTTCTATTTCTTGGGTGCAAACATCGATTGCGCGTAATCTTTTAGATTCATTTTCAATCAATTCTTCAAGCTGCCTTGCAACCCTTGTTTCCTCGCTAAAGTTTAAGCCAAATTCTCGGACATCTTTTTCAAGTTCTCCGAAAATATCGATAATCTCACGATGTTTATCCACAGATAAAAGCCATTGGTTTGCATGCTGACCCACAATGCGTGCAAGGAGTGAGCCTATTTGAGCAAGCAACTTAATTTGAGCTGCTTGATTGTTGATAAAGCATCTGCTTTTTCCATTTAAGGTAATCTCGCGACGAATAATCAGCTCTTCACCTTGTCCATGGTCGATGCCTGCTTCATCTAGAAGGTGTTGAATGTAAGGTTCGCGATCGATATCAAAAAAAACTTCGACAACTCCTTTTTCAGAGTCACGCCTGATCGATTTTGTGTCAGCTTTTCCGCCCAAAGCAAGGCTTAAGGCTTTCATGATGGCAGATTTACCGGAACCTGTTTCACCTGAAAGCACATTTAACCCTTTTTCAAAGGAAATGGTTGCCGATTCAATTAAAATGATGTTTTTGATTAAAAGTTGCTTAAGCATAATTTTCCTTACTTTTTTTCACCACAAAGTTTTTTTACTGCGAAGAACTTTAAATAACTAGTTTATGAGGGCTTTTTACCGTTTGTGGGGATTTTTTTACCGCGAAGAACGCGAAGAAGCGCAAGCATAGCTTGCGGGAAGAAGCGCGAAGAGAGCGCGCTTAAAAAGCGCGGAAAGTTAATGGCTATTACAACATGAACTTCCTTTTTTCATTTTTCTTCGCAGTGTAAGCTGCGCTTCTTCGCGTTTCTCCCGCGCTTCGGCGCGCTTCTTCGCGTCCTTCGCGGTAAAAAAATCCACAGAAACGGTATTTATAAGCTCAAAACTCCTTGTTCAAAATAAGGTCAGGTTGATCAAAACGATAAATGATGATCCTATCGAAATCCATTTGCTTGCCAATTTCAGCAAAAAAATCCTCTAATTCCAAATGATTGAGTAATCTGATTAGGTTTTCTTGGGTTTCAAAATTTAAAGTATATAAAATTTTATCCTTTTCAATACTTGCCCCCCTGACTTCATTAAAGGCAACAATTTTTTGGTCGGGTGCTTTCAAAAAAATCGGTTTCATTTTAACAAATAGTAAACACGCCATAAAAACTAACATAAATGTCGCTAATAACCAGATGGCTTTATGTATCACTTATCTCTCAATGCCTGTAATGTCAAAATACGTTTTAAAATGAAGTTTTCCTGTCTCATTTAACCCTTTTACCCCAAAATGAGCATAGATTTTTTTTCCAATCGCAATTGTTATTTTTGAAGCCCCTTTTGGTAAAACCGTGTCAAAAGGCTTGCCAACAAGTGCCAACCCCTCAAGGAATGTCATTCTGGCCAAGATTGACGCAGCAGCCACTACAAGATCTTCTTCACCCCGATGCCGTTGTGTTAAGTTGATTTCCATCTTTTTTCTTTTAA
Organism: Chlamydiia bacterium; assembly: GCA_038257035.1. Taxonomy (GTDB): domain Bacteria; phylum Chlamydiota; class Chlamydiia; order Chlamydiales; family Parachlamydiaceae; genus JBBSJT01. The sequence goes on along the minus strand of JBBSJT010000023.1, from coordinate 8,006 downwards.
GTGCTGTAATCACAACATCTTCACTTGCAAATTGGTCAATAATTACATTGTGGCAATCAGTTGATTGAACAAGTTGTTCAATCGTCGTTGCATGTCCCCAGGCAAGGAGTTTATTTAAATTTTTGAACTGTTGGTAAAGTTCGTTATATTTTTGCGGATTGATTTTTACGATATGATGTTTAAATTCTGCTTTAATTTTTTTCCCAATCACGATGATTTGACTATCCGTTAACTTTTTGGAATCCTTGACACCTAAAAGTTGTAATTTTGGAATATCTTTAGCGCTTGAATAAACACCGGCAATGCAAAGAGGGCCAAAAAAATCACCTTTTCCCGATTCATCAATGCCAATATGATCCAAATAATCATGGTTTGTTTCCACATCCAAATGCTTATAATTTGTAGTGAAGGTACCTAAAATTTCAGGTTCCAAGTAGAATTCTACAAATGAAGCCATTTCCTTTCCCTGAACGGTTAGTTTACCGGACTTATAAAAAGTGCAGGAAATTCCCTTTTTTTTGGCAGAAAAAACAGTATAAGGGGGAGTGGAAATCTCAAAATTTTGTTCCGTTAAATCAGCTAGCATTTTGGCGGATAATTTTAAGTCCAGGGTTGTTACGAAGATATTAGAATTTTGATTCATGAGATGCCAAAGTTTAGTACGAGGTAATTTGTTTGCATTATGCTTAACTTATGTATATAATTCAACTATTTACAAAAGGGTGACTTCATGGTCAGAGAAGAGAAAAATAAGGAAGAAATGAAAAACATTGGCGAAGTTTTTAAAGATAGACGAAAAGAGATGAATATCTCGCTTAAAGAAGCTGAAAATGCAACTTCAATTCGCATGACATACTTACAAGCTATTGAAGATGGGGAAATGCAAAAATTGATCTCTCCTGTTTATGCTCATGGTTTTTTAAGACAGTACGCGATTTTTCTTGGCATTGACGGAGAAAAAATTATCCGCGAAAATCCTGAAGTTTTCTTGCGCGCTCAAGCTCAGGAATTTTCTTATGGGATTGGGACGTTAGAATCAAGAGGCAATCCCGGCGCCGGTATCAAATGGTTTCCTAACGCTATGTGGATGATTTTATTGATCGGCATGTTAGCGGCTGCTTGGTTTTTAGCAAAGTTTTTTGAGGTGATCTAAGGTGCCAAAAGAGGAAATACAGCAAAAGGATCCATTGCAAAAGAGCAGCACTGTTGTTTTTTGTGGCATGTGCATGGGAGCAGCAGATTTAGTTCCTGGAATATCAGGTGGTACAATTGCTTTTATCATGGGGTTTTATCAAAAACTCCTTTTTAGCATTACATCTTTTAAAATGGGAAATTTTTGTACTTCCTCCTTAAAGTTCTTAAGCTGTCTATTAGCAGGAATAGCACTTTCATTTGTTCTTCTTGTGCCTCTTTTTGATCAGATCCTAAATAATGAATTTTATCGTCCTTTTCTTTATTCAGGTTTTTTTGGATTAATCATCGGTTCTATAGTGTTGATCATAAGTCAGATAGAGAAGTGGAGGTTTACTTATGTGGCAGCACTTCTTACAGGTGTGTTGTTAGCGTTTGTGCTCACTGGTATTGATCTAAAGCCACTTTCTAAGGAGGCTCTATTTGATGTTCCTGTTTCTTTTGAAACGAACAAACAATTGAGCAATTATGACTCCGAAATGCTTCGGAATGTGCCTCAAAGTACTGTTATTGCTATGCTTTCGAAAAAAATCATTACAAAAGAAACCATTTTATATCAGCCACTTAAAAATGACACGCTATCGGCAGAAGATTTGATTGGATCACAAAGTGCATGGTTTAAAATCGATCTTTGGCTCATTTTTTGCGGTGCAATTGCCGTTACAGCCCTACTTCTTCCAGGAATTTCAGGCAGCTACTTATTAACCATTCTTGGATGCTATTCCCTTGTGATCGGCGCCCTTGCTGATTTTATTGCATCGTCCAAGCAACTCTCATTTGACCTTGAATCTTTTTCAATTTTAGCAAATGTTGGGTTTGGAATCCTCCTTGGAGCTATAATTTTTTCAAGAGTTGTTCTTTTTCTATTAAATCATTATCGAAATTTGACCATCACTCTTATGACAGGTTTTATGATAGGGGCCTTACCGGCCGTCTGGCCTTTTTGGTCTTACACCTTCTTTCTAAACCCCTTAAAGCTTGAAAAGGGCATTTTATTAAACCCTCAATCACCCATCTTACCCAGCCTTGACCTCTCATTGGCTCTCTGCTCAATCCTTGCAGCCTTTGGTTTTGCCCTCGTGATGCTTCTAAATCACAAAGCTAAAACCTTAAAAACTTCTCACACTTGATTAGCACCTCTGTTATTACTTTTCTGATTTTTTTATAGGTTTATGCTGGACGCTAGGTGGCGTGTATATTTTGAAAACAATCATAAAAGTTATTGTTAATAAATTATTGAGGTTAAGTTTTTTAGATTGACGTAGAACTTTTGTATACACTCTCTGAATAACCCATAAGATATAAGTTCTACTTTTTCTAGATATAAGTTTTTTTTATTTGAGTTTTTGTCCCGAAATATTTATATTACTAGTTTTATAAAGATTTTTAAGCGTTAACCACTGAAAACTAAGTGTAAACAGGTTTTCAATTGTTTTTAACAAAAAAGGTATAAAAAAATGAATGAAATAGATTGGATAGATTTGCCTGAAGATGACTATAAAGGCGTTTTAGGTTATGAAACAGAAAATGTTGAAGAACTTAATATTCTAATTGCAAAATATAGTCAAATACCAAAAGATCAAATTCCTACAATCAGTTGTCGGATTAAAAAGCTTAATAAAATAATCGATTTTTTAAAAGATTGGATCGACAATCGCCTTGAATCTATAGACAAGAAAAAGCATCTGATATGGATATCAGAAATAGCCAACAAAAAACGCAATTATTTAATCCAACTTTTCCATATTTATTCCAATCAATTACATTTGCAAGCTTCTTTAACAAGCACTCAAAATGACATTTCCGATTTATACGACTCTACAAAAACATGTGTGATTTTAAACAATCAACGTTTTTTTTCGCTGAAACTTCGCGAATATTGGGGAGATTTTTGGTATGAAAGCTTAGACCCTTGCCACAGAAGATTAACACCTTTTCTTGATCAATGGAAAATTTTATTGCAAAGCAATCCTGAAACTCCAGATTTTTTTCTCTGGCTCGAAAATCAACATCTTCCAAAGTATATACCACGTGTGAAGTACTTAGTGGACGATGCGCTTGAAATGAAAAGAGTAATCATTAAAGACGGTTTATTTTGGGAAAAATCAGATTCTGAATGGGCTTTGGCAAATTTTGACAATTGTACTAAACGCTACCTATTTTCCATATCATTAAAGGGTGACATATATATTTCTGAAGAAGAGTCAGGAATTTCTCATTCGAGCTTCACATGCGGAAAACCTGTATTGGGAGCGGGACTTGTGCAAATTAAAGAAGGTATTCTAACTTCTCTTGCACTTGAAAGCGGTCACTATTTACCAACAGTTGAAATAGGATACCAAATTCTTGAAATTTTTGAAGAAAAAGGGGCACTATTTCCTACCGATCTTGAAATTATTTTCTTCTTTGATCGCAACAAATATAAATCAGTAATTAACGCTAAGAATCTTCCAACTTTAGAACAATTTAAAAATATTCTTAATTCAAGCTGCACAACCAACCATAAGGGATGTCATGAAACAAGCGCTAAATAGTTTAATAGCAAATCCCTTTAGTAATCCGGATTATTACCGTCGATTGATGCTTAAATTTAATTTGGTTCACTACGATACCAATGAATATGCCGGCAAATCCTTTATGTGTGTATTTTTCACAAGATTTTGCGGTGTTGGATGTCCATTTTGTTTTTTCAAATCAGCACCTGCCCGAAATGAAATCACCGTTGCTGATCAGTTCAGTGAAGAGGGGATAGATAAATTTGTAAATTTTTGCAACCAAGCAAATTTAGGCTATATTTTAATTTCAGGGGGTGGTGAGCCACTCACTCAAAAACGTGCCGTACTTAGAACGATTGCAGAAGTGGAAACAAATCGAATTGTTTTAGTGACAAGTGGTAACTGGGCACTAAATAAACAAGCAGCAGAACGCTATTTAGAAGAGATTGATAATGCAATTAAGGCAAGAAACATACCTTGTAAAGTTACAGTCAGAGTCAGTGTTAGTGCAGGCCATGCTATAAAACTTGGTACAAATCCGGCAGTTAATCTGATTCAAATTTTTGAAAGCAAATATGCAAACCATCCTTACTTAAAATTTCAAATTCACGGTTTTGAAAATGATCCGATGTTTCCAAAAGTGATGGAGTTTTTCCAAGGCCATACGTTAAATGTTACAAGTTCAAAAAGAGCATCCGATGATGAAGATGTCATAAAAGTTATCCCTAAAAAAATCTATGTTAAATTAGCTTCAGGTTATGAATTTATTACAGGAATTTCCAAAATTTTTGGATCTGATTTAAGACCCAATCTTCATGAAAAACAAAATCTAACAGAGACAATAAAGATCTTTGAAAGAGACTTGGAAGAATCTGAGGACAATAACTCAGCTGTGCTTTATAACACCAACGGGGATAAGGGGCTAGACTGGTCATTAAATTATAATGGCAATATTTGCTTGTGGCAAAATCAAGTCAATGACAACCAATGCAACATTTACGAAGATGAGTTTACTACAGTTTTAAACCAAACTTTTAGAGATCCAATTACTCTTTCTTATATTGAAAACGGGTGTAAATACCGCGAAGAAGTTGTTGGAGAAGTTTCCCCAAGATCAGTTTTGCGACTTAAGTCCATTAGTCTTCGCGACTATTCCGGCACAGTCATATTTGAAGAAGAAAAAACCAGATTGTACTATGCAATCAGAGTTCTTCAAGATTATTTAAAAGCTGGTAAAGTGGTAATTGAAGAATTTGAAAAGCTTCCTCAATGTTTAAAAGACATTATTTCAGGCAGTAAGGAATTGGCCATGAAGCTTTATCATGAAGCTTCTTATACTATTATTGATCAGTATAAAAAACGAGAATTTGATAGCGTTGAATGGAGGGATTTACTTGAATTAATCAAATTAGGTCACTATGATCTTGATCAAACTCAAATTCAAGAAGCTTTAGAATTCTACAATATAAATACTGAATTAAAGCAGTACGATTCAATTGATCAGGTTGAACATCAAACGGGTGAGGCCATACAGAAAAGATTAACAGATAAGTTAATGTTTATGAAGCCATCAGCTTTTAAAATAATTCAAGAAATGAATCAAGAGAAAATGAATCGACCAGAAATGGATCAGCGAGAAGTGAATCAGCTACAATTGGCAGGACAAGTATGACAATCCAAGAAACCGCATTTTCAATAAGAAACAACGCGACCAAGCTTTTAAAGGCTAAAAAAATTGAATCGATGATAGAGGTCTCAGGAGATCTCTATTATACGGGAAGTTATGCCCTCGATCTTATGACATGGAATGACATTGACATGCAGATCGTTTTAAAGGATGGGTTTAATGCTACAGAAGTTTTATGCAATCTTTGCAACCATATAGCAAAAGATGAAGGCTTTATCGAAGCTCAGATAATTAATTTTCAAGGGGACTATAAACCTAAAATGCCCCGAGGAATTTATTTGGGATTAAAGCTTAATTGCAAAGATTTGGGTGGAATGTGGAAGTTAGATATTTGGTGCCTTTCAAAGCCCGATTTTGACAAGAATCGCGCCCTTATGGAATCATTAAAATCTAAATTAAATTTAAATAATCGAGATTTAATACTGGAAGTTAAACACGAACTGATGTCAGAAACAGGGCGTGTGCCACAAATGGGAAGTCATTTCTTATATCAAGCTGTTCTTTTGGAAGAAAAAACGGATAAAGAATCCATTTATAATTTTCTGGAAGAACGTAAAATACTTGTTAACAAAAGTTCAACGAATGCTTCTTGATGATAAAGTCAACCAACTCTCAAATGAAATGTTATTTGAGTGTTTTTTAAACTGGCAAAAGAAACAAATAGAAATTGGCAAAGAATTGGTCAATGAAGCCTTTAGCTTCATTGCCAATAAGTATGATCTTTTTATTTTATCAAATCCAATCAACCCAAGCTCTTTTGCACACTTTGTTCGAGATGATGTACAGAGCAAAGATTTTAGCATCAGAAAAAGAACCCTAAGGGCAGGAATCGCTAATGGCTTTCTTGAAAAAGATCCTGATTTTCAAGTAAAGCCATTAAAATTTCAGATCGGAAATAAAAACTACCATGGCATCATAAGATCTGGCAAAGAGTGTCTTGTTGAAAATATCCTTGATACTGATGAACAAATTTTAGTTTCATGTACTGAAAATGGTCACTACATCATTTCAGACATTGATCTAATTGCTATTTATCAAAAAAAAACAATTCAGAAAAATATAGTAAATTTAGAATATGGTGAGTTAACTGAAAATGAACTTGAAATAATAAAAGATTTGAATCTTTTTTTTCAAAAGCTTGTTTTTAAAAATGCGACAAAACCTAGTCACTTGTTTAAACTTATTGCCCACGGCCCCGCAAATCGATTCAATGGCTCTAAAGCATCACATATTCATTATCCTATAACAATCCATGCCTCTAACCAATCGATTGAGTATCTGGATGGACAATCAGGATTTAATTTTTTAAGTTTTAATCAAAAAATGGAATCCATAGGCTATTATGCAGGCCTTAACCCTAATTGGGTATTTTAATATGAAATATTATTTTTTGCTAACGCTTTTGATTTTCTTCAAATGTAGTATTTATTCCGATGTAAGCTTTGTTGATATTCCAACAACCGATTATCGCGAAATTTTAGCTTGTCATGAAACAGAAATCGAATATTTAAACCAGCTTGTCGAACATTACCACTCGCTTGATAAGTCTTCATCCGCTACTCAAATATTAAGGATCTCTTCTTTACAATCCATTGCCGACTATCTAAATGCTTTATCTATACAAGGCAAATTTAGCGAAATAAAGAGTACGATTTACCTCTTGAAAAATCATGTTCAAAGTAAAAGTGAATACATCAAAAAATTGTTAGAAATTCCAACTGATCAAGAAATTGAACGGTATCATCTTGATTTTTCCACACACTTGAACAGGGAATTCGTTTCTATACCCATGAGAAACGATCTTTCTTATTCCCTTAAAATGAAAGAGAATTGGGGAGCGTTTTGGCTTGAGTCTATAGATCCTTGTCATAGGCGCCTTGCAAATTACTATCAATTTTGGTTGAACACGAAACCTGTAAATCAAAGTTATCAAAGTTTTTTCTTGTGGCTTGAAGAGCAGCCCATTTCAGTAGCGACACCTGCTGTCAGTTATTATTCAGAAGAACAGCTTAATAAGTGCCTTATAGAATTTGAAAGTGGCTACCTTATTAACAATGAAACAAAAGAGCTTGTGACGACCCCTAAAAACTCAAGAAATATTTTTATTTTAAATTTAGAAGAACAATTGTATCTTGAAACAGTATCGACGGGAGTTTGGCATAACAGTTTGAGCCTTGGAAAACCTGTTTTATGTGCAGGCCTTTTGAATGTAGAAGATGGGCTTATTCACAGCGTTGCGTTTGAAAGCGGTCATTATCTCCCTTCCCAATTTCAAGGATTCAAGTTTTTAAAATTTCTTATAGAAAAAAATATTCGATTTAAAAATTCGTTTGAATTAACCTATTTTGAAAATAGGAATAAATATAAAGTGGCATTAAACATCAACTGTTTAGAAAGTTTTGAAGCTTTTACAAAGAGCATGCATGATATACTGAAGAGGGAGTTAATATCTTCCAACGAATTCTAACTTTTCGCTAGTCGCGGATGCGCATGCGCATGCGCATTAAGCTAAGGAGTAAGTTGCTTAAACAAAGTATTTTAGGATAATTATAAAGCAGGCCTACAGCCTGCATTTTATACAATATCATTCCTAGGGCGATGCCCTAGGCTATTAAAAACCAGGCCTTCAGCCT
>JBBSJT010000022.1:0-24208 GCA_038257035.1 Chlamydiia bacterium | reverse complement strand
TTGCGAATGGCTCCCGGGTGGAAGATTGCAGATTCAATCACAATATTTTTTGTCTGATCGCTAATTTCACTATTTAACCCACCCATAACACCTGCAATGGCAATAGCTTTTGCAGCATCGGTAATTAAAATGTCATCGTTATTAAGCAATCTTGTTTTGTCGTCTAATGTTTGAAAGTTTTCATCAATTTTGGCTTGTCTTACAATAATTTTAGCTCCATCCACTAAATCATAATCGAAAGCATGCAAAGGATGACCCAAAGCAATCATCACATAATTTGTGATATCGACAATATTATTTACGGGGCGGATTGAACAAAGTTTTAAACGCTCTTGAAGCCAAGGTGGAGAGGGTGCAACAATCACATCTTTGATAACTCTTGCTGCATATCTTGGAGCCTTAACAAAGTCTTCAACTTCAACTGTTAAACAATTTGAAATAGAATTAAACTCATCTTCGAGAAGATCGATTTTTGGCATTTGAACAGGTTTTTGGTATGCAGCAGATAATTCTCTTGCTACTCCCAACACGCTTGAGCAGTGGCCAAGATTTGGGGTTAAGGAAACTTCGAAGACAAAATCATCCCCTATAGGATCCACCGCATCGATTTCAAGCCCTGCAATGGTCAGTGTCTTTGCAATCTCGTTTGGATCTTCATTTATTTCAATAAATTCTTTTAGCCAGCTTAAAGGGATTTTCATAGATTAGGTTCTTTTTTTGGTGATACTTATAAGAGATAAATCATACAAAACTATTCAATTTTTCTCTACAGCTTTCTTTCACCACGAAGAACGTTACGGCCTTATGTATTTTTTTTACAGTCTTGTTTGGATTTTTTTACCGCGAAGACCGCGAAGAAGCGCAAGCTTGCGCTGCGGGAAGGGGGGCGAAGAGCGCGCTAAAAGCGCGAGAAAGAACAACAAGCTATTAATTATTATTTAACTATTTATTTTAATATCTTGCTGTTCTCTCGCGCGTTAGCGCGCTTCTTCGCGTGCCTTCGCGTCTTTCTTCGCGGTCTTCGCGGTAAAAAAATCCCCACACAACTGTAAAAAAAAGCATGCAGATAATAATGTATATTGCTATAATCATCCCTTTAAAACTTAGCAAAGGATGAAACACATGGCAATTGAACAAACATTATCTATTATTAAACCGGACGCTGTAGGCGTTAACAAAATCGGAAACATTATTTCCCGTTTTGAAAACAACGGTCTTCGCATTGTTGCAGCAAAAATGCAACACTTGTCAAAGGAACAAGCTGAAGGCTTTTATGCAGTTCACAAAGAGCGCCCTTTCTTTAAAGACTTGGTCTCATTTATGACAACAGGTCCTGTACTTATTTTAGCTTTAGAAGGCCCTGACGCCATTGCTAAAAATAGAGACTTAATGGGCGCAACAGACCCTAAAAAAGCAACTCCCGGAACAATCAGAGCAGATATCGCAACAAGCATTGATGAAAATGCAGTTCATGGTTCTGATGCGGTTGAAACTGCACGCGAAGAAATTAAATTCTTCTTTAAACCTGAAGAAATGTGTCCTCGTACAAGATAGTAATGATCCTATTAATCGATAATTACGATTCTTTCACTTACAATACTGTACAATACTTCCAAATGCTTGGAAGTATTGTACAGGTTGTTCAAAATGAAGCTACCGAAATCAATTTTACCCCCACACACATCGTCATAGGCCCAGGCCCAGGCACACCTTCTGAATCCGGAATTTCAAAGACTCTTATTTTAAAATATCTAAAAAAAATTCCCATTCTTGGCATTTGCCTTGGACATCAATGCATCGGTGAGCTTTTTGGGGCTCGCGTTATACGTGCAAAATTGCCCATGCATGGCAAAGTTAGCAAAATTACTCATGATGGAAAAGGCCTTTTTCAAGGGATTGAAACCCCCTTTTTGGCCACAAGATATCACTCACTTATTGTAGAAAAAGAAAAACTTTCCAAAGATTTAACAATTACTGCAGAATGCGAAGGTGAAATCATGGGTCTTCGGCATAATCATTTTTTGCTTGAAGGGGTACAATTTCATCCTGAATCCGTTTCAACGGAACATGGACTTAAAATATTTGAAAACTTTTTAAAATTAGGATCTTAAATGCTAAAAAAACTTTTTTTTGCTCTTTTGGTTAGCACTTCAATGTTACAAGCTGAACAAACACTTTCAATCATTAAGCCGGACGCAGTAGCCAATCAACACATCGGTGAAATAATTGCTCGTTTTGAAGAAAATAAACTAAAAATTGCTGCTCTCAAAATGACCAAACTCGACAAAAAACAAGCCTCAGATTTTTATGCCGTACATAAAGAGCGACCTTTTTTTGGCGAACTCATTGAAACGATGACTGCAGGACCTGTTGTTGTTATGGTTTTGGATGGTGAGAATGCCGTAGTTAAAAACCGTGAAATCATGGGAGCAACAGACCCAAAAAAAGCCGCACCTAATACGATTCGCAAAGACTTTGCCGAATCGATCACAAAAAATGCCGTTCATGGCTCTGACAGTTTAGAGAACGCAAAAATAGAAATCGATTTCTTCTTTAAACCCCAAGACATCGTAAACAAATAATAGAAAAGAACAAATTTTTTACTTTCAAAGATCATCTGTAATATTTTGCTTCTTGAAAGTGGAAAAGAAACCTTAAAATCTATTATTATAACCAATACGATACGATTTTTAACAGGATATGCAGGATCGCTTCGCGGCAGGATCGCTAAAGCGGCAGGATAATATCAACCTTTAGTGATATATTAGAGATGGATATTATCCTGCCGCTTTAGCGATCCTGCCGCGAAGCGACTTTGTCGCGAAGCGATCCTGCATATCCTGTTAAAAATCGAAGATGTCATAGATTGTAGGGTCTAGATCATATACTGACTGGAAGTTTTTGTTAAAGCAGGCAAAAACCTCATGTTTTCCTCATCAGGCTTTCGAAGGATTATTTCTAATATTTGTAATTTTGCTGTTTTCTAAAAGTTAAAGGTATTCAATTGTTACCTACATTTTAAATTCTAATCCAAGATAGGTGCGTCTTGCCTCTTCATTATTAACAAGCTCATCAACGTTACCACTCATCATGACTTTACCTTCTCGCACAATATAGCTGCGGTGTACAACAGAGAAAATTTCGCGAGCATTATGATCCGTGATCAAGATGCTAATATTCTTTTTGGAAAGCAAAGTCACCATGTGCTTTACTTCCTGAACAGAGATCGGATCGATATTAGCAAAAGGCTCGTCCAGTAATAGAAAACTTGGATTTGTCACCAAAGCACGTGTGATTTCAAGCCTTCTTCTTTCGCCACCGGAAAGTGCGATTGCTTTTTTCTTTGCAAGTTTTTCCAAGTGTAGTTCGCCCAAAAGCTCTTCCAGTCGTAATTTTCTTTCACTTTTTGTTAAGGACAAACATTCAAGGATGCTCATAATATTTTCTTCTACGGTCAAATAACGAAAAACCGATGGCTCTTGAGCAAGATACCCCATTCCCATCCTTGCACGCATATGGATGGGATCGTTTGTCACGTCCTTGTCCTGAAAAATCACCTTGCCGGCATCAGGCTTAATAAGCCCAATCGTCATGTAAAAAGCTGTTGTTTTACCGGCTCCATTAGGCCCTAAAAGACCAACAATCTCACCTTGCCCAATCTCAAAGCTTAAACCATTGACGACTTTTCTTGACCCATAACTTTTTTCAAGATCTTTTACTTCAAGGCATGTTTTCATTGCTATTATCCTTTTGCGGGTTCTAAAGAAAAGTGTGTTTTGAGCTTTTCGAGTTCTGAATTTTCCAAACTAAATCTGACATCGCCCACACCTTTAATCGATTCTTTTTTTGTCATCCCATCTCTTTTTATTTTAACGCCGGGAGCACTGACTTGAAGATTATTGGCTTTATCATAAAAAAGAACCCTTCCCGCACCATTGGAACTCATTACCAATTCATTGTTGGCAGGATAAAAGGTAGCAACATCACTTAAAGCATACTGTAAAAAAGCTTCTGATTCTTCAGGGTTTACAGATGATCGATTCAATATTCTTACGTGACCGAGCAGAGTAAGCTTTTCAAGCTTAATCACCCCATTAAGAGGTAAATAATCCAAAATTGCTTTATCTGCGTAAATTTCACCAAATAGATCGTTAAAATAAATCTGCATACCTTCAATAACTTCACCGTTTTCAAGCGGGCTATCAATTGTTGTTTTCAAGTTTAAATGATCTGCAATCACTTTTCCGTAAGAAACCAAGGTGTGCTGGTGTTGTTTTTCTGAATCTATGTGGGAAATGACCGTCTCACCTACGCTTTCAACAAGCTTTATTTTTTTCTTGCCCAATTCTTCATGATAATGGAGTTTTACTTGATTTTGATTTTGAAGTTCTCCGAAAACTTTTTGATGGACGGTAACATTACCTATAAAAACAAGAAGATTTTGACGATTTTCCCATTTTAGTAAATCGCTTTCAAAATATACCTTCTCAACTGCATTAGCCCCCATCATCTTGAAAAAGCCTTTGGGATCAAAAAACGTCAAATCTTTTTTTAAGGTGTCAAGTTCAATTTTAGAGGCTTTTATCAAGTCTCCGTTACGATTTGTAATTTGGCATATTCCATTTGTCGTGGCTGCCGTAAGGCAAATCTGGCCGGGGTTTTGTCTTGGATCCTTTGATGATTCTGCACTAATAGATGTTTCCAAGCGCTGATAAACGGCATGGTCTGAATTTGCAATAAGGTCATGATTATAATTGAGGGTCACATTCTGATCTGCCCTCATTTCACTAATACAATGAGAAGCACTAGCACCGGTTTCTAAAATATTTAGCAAGACATTCATTTCTAACGCCTTAAGGACAAGCGGCATACGTTTATCTTGGTTTCCCTTGCAACTTTCCGTATACACGACATATTCATTCTGCTGACTACCCGTAAATTTTCCTGTTAATTTTAAATAATCAAGATCCGCCTTTTCGCACAAAAGCTGACCGCCATCTTTTAGCAAAAACTTTACAGCATCACTCATTTTTAAATGCGTAAAACGAATTTTCTTCTGATCATTTTTAGGAGTTAAAACAATATGGTGAGCACAAATTTTACCAATTTCATGCTCTACAACAACATCCTTACTTAAGACAATTTCCCTGCCATTATAATTTGCCTCCCCTGAATCAATAAACATCATGCCCTCATCTTCTGCTAAAGCAGAAGAATGTGAAAAAAGAAAAAAAACTGAAAAACAAGAAATAAAAAGACCTTTTGTCGTGACATTCATTTGGAGCTCGTGTTTAGTGTCGCTTTTAATTTGTTTGCTTTAAAATTTAATTTTTTTCCATCCAAAGAAAATTCTATCGAATCGGCAATACCATTCATGAGTTTTTTCATTTGATTAAGAGATGCTGTTAACTCATGGGAAGAAGTTGTAAAACGTTCAATTTTAACATTTTCTGCAAAAAAAAGATCACTTTTGTAATCGTAAAAGCCTTTATCTGCAACCATGTGGCGAATGATCTGCATCGGAACAATCCCTTTGGTTGTTTTAGAAACATAGGAGGCGGGATTTTTAGGATCTTCGTTTCGAATCAGAAGCGACTCTTCATTAAAAAAACAAGCTTCCCTGCCATCGGGTAAAATGTAGTAGAGCTCCTCTTGCATCGTGCAGACAATGCCATTCATCTGTTCAACAATTTTTGTTTGGAGTGACGAATGATCATAGATCATTTGAGTGTCATTAGCTAGTAATTGCAATTCCATACGTTGTTCATTTTCTGTAAATAAAAGTTGCTTTTGAACTTTGTGCCTTGTCTGTCTGACAAGGTAGTCGGCTTTGGCTTGATCTTCCTTTTTTTCCCCTGTTTTCATTGTGATTGCTTCATATAAAATTAGGGTTTCAGCGCTTAAATGCGTCAGAAGTTTGAAGCAAAAAAAACTAAGCAACGGCAAGATAATAAAACCTGCAATAACAGGTATGAGCGTTAGTCGCTTACGTGTTTTATTAGTTGTGTTGCTACAGTTTTGGTGACTATTCATTAACAATCGCATAGATTTGTTGAAGTTTTTCTAAAAGGGCCGGCAAATCTTTAAAGTCCAATACGGATGAGGCATCACTTTTTGCACATGCCGGATCATTGTGAGCTTCCATAAAAATAGCATTTGCGCCTGCGGCTACGGCAGCTTTTGCAAGATGCGGAATAAATTCACGTTGACCACCGGATGATGTGCCCTTGCCGCCTGGTAACTGTACTGAATGAGTGGCATCAAAACATACGGGCACATTAAAATTTTGCATGATGGGTATGGCACGCATATCGCTGACTAAGTTGTTATAACCAAAGGAGACTCCCCTGTCTACCAAAATAATTCGATCATTTCCACACTCTTTAATTTTCGAAACAACATTTTCCATATCCCAAGGAGCCGAAAACTGCCCTTTTTTGACACTGATTACGGCGCCAGTTTTTGCAGCAGCACAAATTAGATCGGTCTGACGGCTTAAGAATGCAGGAACTTGTAAAATGTCACACACTGTCGCTGCAGCTATAACTTCTTCTCTTTCATGAATGTCGGAAACGATGGGTAAATCAAATTCGTTTTTTACTTTTTCTAAAATGCGTAAACCCTCATCAATTCCAGGACCCCTAAAAGAATGGATCGAAGTGCGATTTGCCTTGTCGTAACTTGATTTAAAAATAAAATTGATCATTGGAAATTTTGAAAAAATTTCTTTTAAAGTGGCCGCTGCCCTCATGCAATGATCTTCACTTTCAATGACACAAGGCCCTGACATGATGGCTAAAGGTTGACCTTTTCCAATATAAAAATTTTTCACTAACACTTGGCTCATCATAACTCCTTTAATCGATACGATGTACTTGTTCCTGATTGATGTTTAAAAACCCTTCCATTAAAGAGTCGATATTTATTGTAACAAGTTGATTTTCTTTCAAAACCTGAATTTCTTTTGTTAAGTCCAATAACGGAATAAGTACAAACAGCCTCTCCTGCCATCTTGGATGAGGAATTTCAAGATGTTTTTCTTGATAAGTTTCTGCCGCAAAAAATAAAATGTCAAGATCGATAAATCTTGGGTGGTTTTTCGGCTTTTCTACTTTCCCAAAAGTTTTTTCAATCTCTTGCAAATTCTGTAAAAGCTCATACACTGAAAATGTTGTTTCAAAAGAGCAAACAGCATTGACATAAGGGTCTTGAGGCAAATCACTTACAGGAGTTGTCCGATAAAACTTTGACACCTTTAAGTCGATAATCTTTGGCAAGCACTTTAACTTTGCTATTACTTTTTTTAAAGTAAGGGCAGGATTCCCAAGATTTCCGCCCAAGGCAACATAAACTTTCTTTAAATTATTCACTTAATTCACAACATGTTAAGAAAGTAATAGTATACTTTTATTGACCATATTTAGGAAGAGAAAACTTGGAAGAAAAATTAAAAAAATTAGGATTTTTATTTTTTTACTTGGCTTAAACGACGGAATTTGTTAGACTATCGTTTCTAATTACCCATTGGACCGATAGCTCAGTGGATAGAGCACCCGCCTTCTAAGCGGGTGGTCGCAGGTTCGAATCCTGCTCGGTCCGTTTTCCCCTAGGCCTCCCGCTTCGCTTCGACCTAGGCTATCATATAGCGGTCCTTCGGACCTTAAGACATAAAAACCCTCTTTTACTCATTCCTAAAATCACCTTTGGTGATTTGGCAGCCGCCTGCCAGAGTCAGTCTGAACACCAAAGCTGTACAGAGTTACAGCACTCCAAATTTTACTTTTACATTAGGTTAGGAAAGATTAAACGATAATTATCGGAAGTCTTGAATTTGAAAATATGGGAAATTGATATGAAACGAAAATGTTCTCAAAAATTCGTCTATGATTAGCGAATTTTTGAGAAACTAAAAGACTTAAACTTCTTCTTCTTCTGATTTCGGTGCGCCGTCTTCTAAGATTTCAAGGTTAACGCGGATTCCATTACGACTAGCAACAGACATTAAAAGAGTTCTAATCGCGTTGATTGTCTTCCCTTTTTTGCCGATGATTTTGCCGATGTCTGATTTTTCAACGGATAATTCAATGATCAACGTTTGAGTGCCGCCGATTTCATTAATTTTTACCTGATCGGGATGATCGACGAGGTTTTTCACTATATAAGCTACAAATTCTTTCATAAAGTCCTCTTTCAATAGAGAATGATTGGTAAAATTCTTTTTAGGGCTTCTTAATATGGTGCAGGTTATTTAAAAACCACTTTCACCGCTTATTAAATAACATACACAATATTCTTTTATTAATCTACATAAAAATTTTATAGCGTTTTTTGACCTAAAAGTTGAAAATCACTTCAAGTCCTTCTTGACTTACAATTAATTTACCTGCTCGATCGCTTTCAAAAACAGATGTGGAACAGTCCCAAAAAAGAGTCTTAAAAGTCTTTGGATGTTTCTCTTTTTTTAATTCATCAAGTGTATAAACTTTTCCATCTAAAACGATTTTTGAGTGGTGATCAATCTTTATAACCCTTGCACCCCAACCATTTTGTAAAAGAAACGGAATTTCCTTTAACTCTAACTTCCAGCTGTTATCTGTCGCGGATGAAAAAGATTTATCCTTAACAGAAACCGTTATTCCATTATCAAGATGATAAATCCCAAGACTTGAACCACCCCCATTGATTCCAACATCGCGTGGCCGCTCAATCATGGCTACAAGCCCCTCTTGATCCTCATAACCTGCCATTAAACCATCTACCATTTCAGTAAAAGATGTTACTTTTACATCAATTTCTTTTACAATTTCATCATACTTATAAAATTCTTTTGCAAAATTTGACCGCCTATTTACTTCTTCGTCAGATAGATCAAGCACATTTTTTAAAATCTGGCCTTGAGCTTTACCCTCTTCAATTTCAGCTTTCCAGTCGGCAACATTTAAAAAATCCAAAGCCTTTCCAAGCGTCGCTCCCAACCCATAATGACTCCATTTAACAGCAAGCTCTTGGGCATCTTCTGAGTAAATATATCCTGAAAGTGTAAATTGCAAATGCCTATGGCCATCAAATTTTTCTAAAATGGGAAAATGATCAAAAGTCTCAATGCTGACATAATCTGCAAGCCCTTCCATGACCTGTTGAAATTGCTCCCACTGCACCGAGGCTGGATCCATGATTTGGCTACGCTTTAAATTAACTGCCATATAATCTTTTAAGACATTTAGTTTAAACTCTTGCTTTACCCTTAAAAAATCGATAAGAATACGCTCTTCCAAACCAATTAGGGCAAGATTTTCACGGTTTAATTTATCCTCATAATGCCCGATATCTTCCATTTTTTTAAAATGAGCAAATTGATAACGGTGAAAAAGCTCATGCACCAAAACTAAAATTGGACGTTCGGCAAAACTATTTTCTTCGTTGAGATCGATGCTAAATATAAAAGCTTCCTCATTATCCACTAGAAATTTGTCTTGCATAGTGACTTGTGTCACTCCCCAGTGATCTACTTCAGAAAACAAAATTCCATCGTTTTTTACTTGCCAAAGAGGATTTTGGGTTTTCAAGCCAAATGCATAAATATGTTTTTTTGAAAATGTAACAATAATTGGACAATTTAGATCAAAATCTTTCCAGACCAACCCTTTTTCATTGTTTAATTGATCAATTGTTTGTCTGATTTTTGCTACGAATTGCTGCTCTTTAAGAGAGATCTCCTCGGAATGAAGAGATCTCATAGGTGAAATAACGACGAGTCCTACAATTATTAAAGCTAAACTTAAAATAAATCTAATCATAAAACTCCATTAATTTTTTAATAAACATACCTATATTTTACTAAAATACTAATAAGTTTCGATTAAACTTATGTTAAGATTTCATTAAGAATAGTATTAATTTATAGCTCTCCCATTAGCTTTTAATTTAACCTCAACATTTCCACGAATAGCCCTTGAATAAGGACACATGTGATGTGCGCTAAGAATGATTTCCTCGAGCTTTTCACTATCGTCCAACCCTTCAATATTAGCATCAATGGTCGCACTTAATGAAAAACCATTTTCATCATCTTTATTTAAATTAACCTCAGATTTAACCGTTGCCACACCATCTACTCCCTGGCTTTTTGAAACGGCTGCAACAGCACCACCAAAGCAAGCACTATAGGCCGCAGCAAATAGTTGCTCAGGATTTGTGCCAGCTCCAGTTGCTCCCGGACGCGTTAGAGTCATATCTATTTTCTTGTCATCCGTTGATACTCGACCTTCTCTTCCGCCAACTGTAGTGGCATGTGCTGTATAAAGTGTTTTCATTTTTGTACTCCTCTTATGGTTTATCTTGAAAATCAAGAAACATATTCAAAAATAGTTTTTACCGCAATAGGAGTTTTTTTGACCCTATTCATATCAGTTAAAATAAATCCTTATTTACATTTGGCTACAACCAATAAAAAAGTATGGTTCGAAGGCAAATTAATATAGCGTATGTGATTTTTTTACAGTGAGGCAGTGAGAAGCTGCATGAGATCAGTGAGAGGCAATGAATTCAGATCCCCTCACTGTCCTCATGCAGCTTCTCACTGCCTCACTGTAAAAAATCGAAGATGTTATAATAATTAGTTTTATGAACATTGCAAATTTTCAATTTCAAGTAGCACCTGTATATATTACCAATACCACCCTTAAAATGTATTTTAGTCTTTGAAGGATGTAATTTGGGGTACCCATGTATCATGATAATACCAGTCTTGCATAGTCTCTGACCTCCACACTTGACCTGTGGCTGTATCTAAGAGGTATAAGTGACCGGTATCATGTGAAACCATTTGGTATCGACCAACTTCTTTTTTTTGAGGAGCAATCTCTGCTGCATAAGAGAATAATGGAGCGAAAAGGCAAAATAAAAATACTATTTTTTTGGACATCGTAACCTATTTAATTTTTAAAGTTTGATAATTAAGTGAGTGATTTCTCTCCAAAGCTCGACCGGAAGAGTTTTCCCAAGCTCACTTTTATAGACGCTCATGATTTTAAAAAGACTTAATCGAGGATCTTTGGATGCTAATACATTGGGAAGATCATAGAGGAATTTTTTTTATTCGGAATGTTTTTTTTAATGAGCTCCACTTTTTCAAGTAAATCGTCTTCCGGTAAATTAAATCCTAGATTCAAATAAGATTTAATACAACCCTTGAAAAATTTTGATACATGTCAGGAGAATATTTAACTGTTAAACAATAAGCTGCTGCTGCTAAAAAAAATATTGCAATAGCCACTACTTTTTCAGTATCTGACTTAAAAAACCTTTCACCAATAGCTGTCCAATAAATTACACCCAAAAACGCACCGAACGTAAAATTATAAATCTTACGCGGTCTTTCCATATATTCAAAAAACTGTTGAACAAATTTAATTTCTTCAATTTCTTTATCTAAACGAGCGATCTCTTGATGTAAATTGATAGTGGGGAGGGCGGGTGTATTATTTATGTTCATAATAATTTTAAATAAGAGTTAACCCACGCTCATGAAGAAAAAAAGGGAAGACGATAAGCCGGATTCTGTCCAGGCCGCAAATAAATGCGACTTGTAGCAATCATTCATCTAGGGGTTTTGTCGCCAAAACCCTCAAGCGACATCTTATAAAGCACAGCAGAGTACTGTATTGCCTCAAACTTGTCTTGCTTCGGATAGGGTTTGTCACCCTTACCGGTTACCCAGCAAGGGGCTTGGCCTTAAGCCAAGCATTTCAACCTGTCTACCTCGCGGTAGCGGAATATTTTCTGTTACACTTTCCGTAGCCTTACAGCCCCCAGTCTTTCACTGGTATCCTCTCTTATGAAGTCCAGACTTTCCTCTACCACCTTAAAAAGGTAATAGCGATTGCTTGTCTTCCCTTAAAATTTAATAACTATACCTTAGTTGCGCGCTTTCTACGAGTTTTTGTGACTGTTGCTGCACTTTCAAGGGCTTCAGCTTCAGGCCAGTAGTGAATGCGTGAGCAATGTTCGCAAAAAATTAGACGCTCGCCACGGCGAACCATATTTTCATCTTGTGCTGTTAACATAATATGACAACCACTGCAGCAGCGGTTTTCGATAGCCACCACAACGCGATCTTTCTTATTACGCAATAGACGCTCATAAACTTGGAATATTTCCGGATCAGCATCAGCTACAAGTTGATCTCTATCATGTTTAATAGCTTGACCTTCTTCATTAATTTTTTTGATGCTCTCTACAATTTCTGCTTCAAGTAATTGACTACTATTTGTCGTGGTGTTTAAAACATCTTTTAGACCTTTTAAAAGGTCTGTTTCTGCGCTAAGTTTTTCGTGAAGATCACTAACACGAAGCTCTTTTGCTGCACGTTCCCTGTCAACATGAGCAAGCTCGTGGCTTAAAGCTGTAATTTCTTCAATTTTTTTGATATTATTTTGACGTTCTTCAAGTTTTTTAAATTTAACTAAAATCTCGCTCAACTCCCCTTCAACAAGCCGAATATTTTTTTTCAACTCAATAATTTCGCTATCTTTAAAAGAAACTTGGTTTGAAAGATCTGCTTTAACAGCATTAATATTTTCGATTTCCTTTTGACGCTCATGCTTTAATTTCATGAGCTGAATCATCTGCATGTCACGTTCTTGGATTTCTAGAATTTTGGTTAGGGATGTATGCATGATTTTTTTCCTAAATTTTTATATCTTGATAAGGAAAGAGTACTCTATTTTATAAATATACTCAAGTTAAAAAATTTTTTATTGACAACCAACTTATTGAGCATCTATTTTAACAGTCATGGAACACTTATCAAAACTTTTTAAAAAGATTCAACCAAAAAATTGTTTTATTGGATTTGACGGTTTTACAGATGAAATCATTTCTGTTGTAGATAAAGCTTTAGATGCCAACAACCAAACTTATTTTCAAACAATCGAAAGTTTTGGCAAAAAATTAACTGATGCATCGAATAAAAGTTGTAACTTTGAACTTGTCGTCAAACAAACAAAACTTGGTGGAAATGCCCCAATTTTTACTAATGCTCTTCTGGAAGGCGGCCACACCATTGTCTTTGCAGGTGCCATTGGTGACCCCCAAGTAGAACCAATTTTTGAACAAATGGCAAACCGCTGTAGTCAAGTTTTTCCTTTAGCATCAAGCGCAAAAACTGAGGCCCTCGAATTTAAAGATGGAAAAATCATTCTTGGTAAGATGAACTCTTTAAAAAAAATAACATTCGCTCATCTCCTGTCAGAAATTGGGCAAAAAAACCTTTTTGAAATTCTTGACAATTCCCATCTTTTTGTTTCCGCCAATTGGACAATGTTGCCACATTTAACAGATATTTGGAAAAATATTTTACAACAAGCGCCGAATTTTTCAAAAAAAAATTTTTCTCGCATCTTGTTTGTTGATTTTGCGGATCCCTCCAAAAGAACTCATAAAGATCTAAAAGAGGCGCTAGTCACACTTGCCGAATTAAACAAGTTTTACAATGTTATTATAGGATTAAATATTGCAGAAGCTGAGATAGTTAGTAATTTATTTGGAATGGAATACCAAACCCAATCAATTCAAACAATTAAAGATTCTACTAAAAAGCTCTTTAATCAACTTAGAGTTTTTAGGCTCCTTGTGCATCACGCCACATTTGCCATTTCACAAGACTCTGATGATCAGATTCATCTGAAAACCCTGCACGTAAAAGATCCGGTATTAACCACCGGTGCGGGAGATAATTTTAACGCGGGTTACTGCAATGCTCTTTTGTACGAGCTTGAAAAAAAAGACATTTTAATGGCCGCCATTGCAACGGCCGGCTTTTATGTACGTTTTGGACACAGTCCTTCTATGCAAGAACTTGAAGCCTTCTGCAGTACTTTTAGCTAAACTTTTTTTTCACTACGAAGAACGCCATAGTTAGTGGGGATTTTTTTACCGCGAAGGACGCGAAGAAGCGCAAGCTTCGCTGCGGGACGCGAAGAGAGCGCGCTTAAAAGCGCGAGTAAGAACTTCGTATTACTTTATTTTTTAACGTTTATTTTAAATCACCTGCTGTTCTTTTCGCAGCATAAGCTGCGCTTCTTCGCGCTTCTTCTCGCGCTTCAGCGCGCTCCTTCGCGCCCTTCGCGGTAAAAAAATCCTTAGAAACGGTATATTTTTTTCGCATCCTTCGCGGTAAAAAAATGCCTACCTTAACATGCATTTTGTAACCTGTGTAATTGCATACGATATCATATTTTTTGTAACTTGCGTAATTATTGATGTTTTGATAGACTGCGCCTTTAGCTTTAAATTCGTATATTTGGATTTAATTCAAGGAGCTTAATGATGTCACGTTTAAAAAAATATTTCGCTAAAACAACAGATAAAGATCAAAATCTTGCAGCAATTGCTTTCCTTGCATCACTTGACCATATCGAGCAATCAGCCCCACATGTGTCAAAAACCATTGTCAATGAATTACAGAGTCAACGCTCTCATCTTAAATTAATTGCCTCTGAAAATTTCTCCTCCCTTGCCGTACAACTTGCTATGGGAAATCTTCTTACAGACAAGTACGCTGAAGGTTATGTCAATCATAGATTTTATGCAGGTTGTGAAAATGTTGACATCCTAGAAGAAGCTGCCGAAAAAGAATTAAAAGCTATTTTTAATGCAGATTGCGCCTACGTGCAGCCACATTCCGGTGCCGACGCAAACCTAGTTGCCTTTTGGTCTATCATTGTTTACAGAGTACAAAACCAAGAATTGGCAAGACTTGGAAAAAAATCAATCGACGAATTAACACCGGATGAATATGAAGCCATTCGTCAGTTGATGGTCAATCAAAAAGTCATGGGGCTTTCTTTAAATTCAGGCGGCCATTTAACCCATGGATATCGCCATAATGCATCTTCAAAGATGATGAAGGCTGTTCTTTACGATGTGGATCCTAAAACTGAACTTCTAGACTACGAACAGCTAGCAGCTCAAGTGCTCAAAGAAAAACCTGCAATCTTACTTGCCGGCTACTCAGCCTATTCACGAAAAATTAATTTTAAAATCATGAGAGAAATTGCTGACAGTGTCGGGGCCACACTCATGGTTGATATGGCACATTTTTCAGGCCTTGTTGCAGGTAAAGTGTTTACAGGTGAGTTTGATCCGGTCCCTTATGCCGATGTGGTCACATCAACCACCCACAAAACTTTGAGGGGCCCAAGAGGCGGGTTCATTCTTTGTAAAAAAGAATATGAAGATGTTTTCAATAAAGGCTGTCCTTTAGTTCTTGGTGGACCTTTACCTCATGTGATCGCTGCAAAAGCCATCGCTTTTAAAGAGGCAAACAGTAAAGAATTTTGTGACTATGCTAAGAAAATCGTGGAAAACTGCCAGCATCTAGCCAAAGCCTTTGCGGACAAAGGCGTACGCATAGTCTCCGGCGGAACAGACAATCACCTTTTTGTCATAGATTTGACAAAATTTGGCATTACAGGAAGGCAAGCTGAGACTGCCATCAGAAAAGCATTTTTAACAGTCAACAGAAACGCTATTCCATTTGATAAAAATGGGCCTTGGTACACATCCGGTATCAGACTTGGTACAGCAGCCATTACCTCGCTTGGCATGGGCAAAAAAGAAATGGAAGAAATTGCCGCAATTATTTTATCTATTCTTGAAAATACAAAACCGTCCATTGTGCAAAAAACACAAGAGATGAGCCGTGCAAATGCTATTACAGACGAAAAAATTATCGAAGATGCCAGAAAGCGTGTACTTGCACTGCTAGTAAATTTCCCTCTATACCCTGAAATTGATCAAGAGTGTTTAAGCTAAAACAACTAAAATTAGAATTTAAAACTGGAGTTAATCATGGCTAAAGCCGACAAAGAAAAAGAACAAGATTCATCTTTTGTTCATCTCAAAGACAGGATTGAAAGCGCCATTTTAGACTCGCGCCGTATTTTTCTACATGACGCAGTTGACAGTCAAAGCGCAGCAGAAATCATTAAAAAATTATGGTATCTTGAAAACCTAGATCCAGGCAAACCCATTTACTTCTTTATCAACAGCCCGGGTGGCTCTGTAGATTCAGGTTTTGCTATCTGGGATCAAGTACAGATGATCACATCCCCTGTTACTACTGTTGTTACAGGTCTTGCTGCCTCTATGGGTTCTATATTGAGTTTATGTGCTGCTCCAAAAAGAAGATTTGCAACGGCAAATTCAAGAATCATGATTCACCAACCTATGATCGGTGGCGTGATTCAAGGTCAAGCAACAGATTTAGAAATTCAAGCTAAAGAAATGTTAAAAACACGTAACAGTTTAGTTAATCTTTATGTAAAAGCAACAGGTAAAGATTTTGATACAATCGATAAAGCTCTAGATCGCGACACTTGGATGACTGCTGAAGAAGCTAAGAATTTTGGACTTCTTGATAAAATCATCAATTCTTTTAAGGACCTCTAAAATGAAATTTTCCAAGTATGTTGGCGCGGGGAATGATTTTATCTTTATTGATAATAGAAATTGCATTTTTCCTGCCCAAGATCCTATATTTATCTCTAAACTATGCCACAGACAATGTGGCATAGGAGCTGATGGGATTATTTTACTGGAAAATTCTACAAAAGCCGATTTTAGAATGCGCATTTTTAATTCTGATGGGCATGAAGCTGAAATGTGCGGAAATGGCAGTCGTTGCTTTTTTAAATTTATTCATGAATGCACAGCCCTTAAAAAAGATGAATACCTAATTGAGACTAAAGAATCTTGCATTAAACTTGCACAAGATGGTTCCAACATCCAAGTCTCAATGATGAATCCATTCGATATAAACTGGAATATGGATTTAAAATTAGAATCATCTAATTTAAAAGTGCATAGCCTAAATACGGGTGTTCCTCATGCAGTAGTTTTTCTTGATGAAATTAAGGATAGCGATCTAAAAAATCTTGCACCAAAAATTCGTTATCATGAAAGTTTTTCAAAGGGTACAAATGTCAACTTTGTCAAAATTTTAAGCAATAACGAAATTTTGGTAAGAACTTACGAACGTGGCGTTGAAGATGAAACTCTAAGCTGCGGCACGGGCGTTACAGCCTCTGCAATAGCTGCTGCCTACTTACTTCAAATACCACTTCCGATAAAAGTAAACACAAAATCTAATGAACAAATAGAAATTAATTGTACAATCAATAAAGAATCTATTCAAGACGTTACAATGTCAGGCCCTGCTGAATTAGTCTACAAAGGGGAATTTGTGGCTGATGAATTTATTAATCTAAGGAAATCATGATGTCTACAAAACTCAAAACAGAGCCTCAAAATCCACTTATACTACGCTCTCATCGATTAATGGAAGCTTTTACAAAATCTGACGATGAAAGAGATTTTTATTTAGATCGCCAGGAAGGTTTTATTATCTATATCAACTTAGATAAAACAGAAGCTGATGTCATTGTGGTAGAAAAAGAAATTGCTTCCCATCCCGAACGCTACTGCTTAATTCCAAAATTGACTTTTTATGAAACAAAAAAAATCATGGAAGGCTTTGTAAACGAAA
Organism: Chlamydiia bacterium; assembly: GCA_038257035.1. Classification (GTDB taxonomy): domain Bacteria; phylum Chlamydiota; class Chlamydiia; order Chlamydiales; family Parachlamydiaceae; genus JBBSJT01. Next base: position 6,660 of record JBBSJT010000022.1, on the reverse strand, counting down.
AGATTTACGATATCGATACAAAAGAAAAATTATTAGATATCATTCAGTCAAAAGAAGCCCGTGAAAACTTTCTTGAATTCATCTATGATCATCTTTCTGAACTTGAAAAATGGCAACAATACTACCAAGAAAGATCGCGTATCAGAATTATCGAATGGTTACGTAACAGCCACTTCCATTTTGTCTTTGAAGAAGATCTTGATCTTCCTAAATTACTCATTGAGAAATTAAAAAAAGAGCTTTTCATTGTCAAGGCATCAAAAGAAGTCGTTGCCGCAAGAAAAATCCTTGTCGCTAAAGCTAAAACTTATTATTCAAATGAAGCCTTAAATCCAAGACCGAAACGTGGACGTCCACCTAAACAAGCGATCAAGCAAGAAGTAGAATCTCATGTTTCAACCGATGTTTACACAACTGTTCCGGCGCTTGCCCTGCCCTTTCTTTTCATTCCTGATATTTCCAGTGCATCTGCGATTACCTTCTCTACAAAATTTGAATCTGAAGAAGAAATTATTGCAAACTCAAATAGAAAACTGGCATCACATTCAGACCAGCCGGAGACTCTAAGCCAAAAACTGAGTGTTCTTCGCAATCTATCGTCAAAATGGGTGCAAGACGATTCAAAAGACTCCAAAAAATCAGCTTCAAAATCTAAAATTAGTTTTGATGATGATGAAGATGAAGACGATGAAGAGGATTTTGACGAAGTTCCTAAAGCCAAATCTGCAAAATCAGCAATTTCAAAAGCAAATGTGAACTCCAAATCAAAAAGCGCGAAGCCAAAAGCTGCTGCAAAAGCAAAAACTGCTCCAAAAGCAAAAGCTGTCCCTAAAGCTGCCGCAAAGCCGAAACCAAAAGCTGCTGCAAAGCCAAAGGTGGCGCCAAAAAAAGAACCTGCACCCGGCAAAAAAACAAAACTAAGGCCTTTTAAGAAAATTCAAGCCAAAGTTAAAAAGTAGACCGACCTAACAGATGATAGCATGCAGGGTTGATGTAATAACGTAATGTAAAGGTAAAATTTGGAGTGCTGTAACTCTGTTACAGCACTCCAAATTTTACTTTTGCATTATGTTGTAGGATCACTCCTTAGTAAATTTATTACGTTAGAAGAAATGGCGATTTAGCAGCCTGCCAGGTCAGGCTGAAAACAAAGCTGTGCCAGGGCACAGCACTCCAAATTAGAATATAATAATTCGTTACAGCAAACTAAAGCCTACTATAAATTCACTTTTCTTTATATTATCTTAACAATATTTTGTTATAATTATATTCTCACTTTAAATAAGTGAGGTAATATGCAATCAATTAATACTAACGTTCAAATTTCTTATACACCATCAATTGCTGCCAAGGTGTTCGAATTTGAAGATCTTCAAAATGTTCTTTGTAGTTACCTTACCCCATGGCAAAAGACATGCCTTTTATCCACTAATAAAACTTTAGAGCCTGCTCGATGGACACAGGGTTTTTCTTTTGGCAAGGATAAAGTAAAAGTCTCTGCTTTTAAAGAATTAATACACAATCTTAACTCACTAGAAGCAGCTAAAAAAGAATGTTATGACAAAGCTGTTCTTGATTTTAAAACACTTTGCAATGATGCGCACATGAAACATTCGATGGTTAAATCTGATCTGTGCGGGATAATGGTTTACCATGATAAGTGGAATTTAATGACAACAAACCTTTTTAAAGAAATTATTACATCAGAATTTAAAATTCCCATTAACAGTAATGAAAATACCATAATTGAAAAAAATAGGATGTTTAATGGGGAAAGTTGGGCAAGAATAAAATTACAAGCATTGTCTTGGGTATCCTCGTCTGCTTGGGAAGCTGAACAAATATTAAGAAACTCTGAAAACTTGGATTTAACGACAGAAAAGTTTAACCTAAAATCACTTGATATTTTTCTGTCGTATCCTTCGGTTAAACAAAACAAAAATAGGGGCGAATGTCCGATTTCTAATGAAGTATTTTTTGACTTGATGAAAAAAATCGAATGAAATTAAAAATACAAAGGGATAATAAGCTTTAGGCAGCGGGTAGTACCCGCTGTTAACACCTAAGTTTATTCCTTGCTGAATTTACCGATGGTTGGATTCACAAGGGCAAACAAATCTTTTGAATCCATAATGATCGATTCTTTAACCAAACCGCAGTTAAAAGCAGATCTTGGTGATTCTTTAATCTTTTCGTCAAAATACGTATCTAGATTCATCAATTGACCAAATGGCGGAACACTGCCGACAACCAAACCAAAGCGATCACTAATGACGTTTGGATCTTCAAATTCACATTTTTCACCGCAAGCTTCAGCAACAGCCTTCATGTCGAGCTTTAAATTTGAAGGAATATTGAACTGATAATTCTTTTTACTTGTTTTCCCACGTAAAATAATTGCCTTTACACCCTCTTGAAGAGTTGTTCCGCGTACAGCAGCTGAATCTTCAGAAGTTGGAGTAGGCTCGTGACTCATGTGTTTAAATTCAATTTCTGAATGCTTTAAAAGACGAATAATTTCGTTACGGATGTTTTCGGAACCGTAGAAAATTTTAGCCTTAATGCGATTACCTGCAATGCGTTTAGGGTCTGACGGAAAAAGAGATGTCTCTCTAATATTTTTTAATCTCAAGATCGTCATTGTTAATCTTTCTAAGCCCATTCCAAAGCCACCGTGCGGGGGCATGCCTTGCTTAAAAATACTTAAATAGTCTGAGAATCCATCAGGGCTCATTGCCTTTGATTTAATCCCCTCTAACATCGAATCATGTGTGTGACGACGTTGTCCTCCGGAAGTAATTTCAGTCCCTGCGCAAAGTAAATCAAAAGTGTTGCTGATCTCAGGGTTTTCATCGTTAGGATAGGCATAGAATGGACGCTTCGTTGTTTTCCAGTCGGTAATAAAAATGAGGTCTGTTTGGAAATTCTCTCTGGCATAGGCGCAAAGCTCCCGTTCGGCAGCTGGACTTAAATCGGGTTCTTCACGCTCATCATGACCTGTTCTTTGAAAATAAATTTCTTGCGCTTCTTTAAAGGTAACTCTTGGAAAAGGTACATTTTCAGGTGCTTGAATGATCTGATTGTCTAGAATTTTAATTTCTTTTGCGCATGTTGCATGAAGATGTTTCATCATAAACTTAATACAATTTTCTTGAACATCCATGATGTCGTGCCAATGGTTAAAAAATCCCATTTCAAATTCAAATTGCTTGCCTTCGGTCAAATGCCTTGTCGTTTGAGAATTTTCTGCTCTAAAAAATGGCATGAGAGCAAAAACTCTTTCGTTAACACCCACCATGATTTGTTTATAAAGCTGACTGCTTTGTGCAAGGGTTGCCGGATACCCAAAATAATCGACATTAAAAAATTCAGCTCCGCCTTCAGATGAGGCTCCAATCATATTTGGGGCGAAATATTCAACAGCTTGGATTTGATCGTGCATAAAAAGTCGAAAAGCGTGGACAAGTTCTGCTTGAATTTTAAAAACAGCTTGAATTTTTCGCTGTCTTAAGGCGATTGGTCGATTATCTAAAATAAATTCCAAGTCGGAATTAATTTCAGGTTTGTAAAATTCAATGAGCGGCACTTCTTTAATGGGCACTTCTACAGTGATTTTTGGGTCGATCATTTCAACCCCAAGTTCCGCCTCTGTAGAAACAGCAACCTTGCCAATAATCTGCAAAATAGTGCCGGGTTGCATATCCTTTACTTTTTTAAATTCTTCCTTGTCGCTGATGACGACCTGGATCAGGCCGTTTCTATCTCGTAAAATTAAAAAACTCACTTTGCCAATGGCACGTATATTATTTAGCCAGCCACGCACCATCACCTCTTTGTCTTGGTGATTCTTTAATTCCGATGATAAAATTCTGTCCATGAGGAGTCTCTTTTGTAGTTTTTGCTTCGGATTATATTCTATCTTTTGGAACTTTTCAACCCCTATTTCCGTACGTTCTACTCCAACATGATAATTTTCGAATAAAAACCTTTAGCTCTTGATGTGTTGCCAGCCTTCACCGTTTAGTGCTTCCAGGAATGCCTTCAATGCTTTTTTGTCCTGATCGCTTAAATGCAAAGGTTTCATCAAAGGATGAAGATTTTTGTTGGCAATTCCGCCTTTATCGTAATAATCGATAACTTCCTCAAGCGTTTTATGACAACCGTCATGCATGTATGGATAGGATTTTGAACATTCCCTCAATGTTGGCACCTTAAAGGCGCCCCAATCTTTTTCATCTTTGGTAATTTCAAATCTACCAAGATCGGGTTTTACTGCATCCATTCCAACACCAATGTTTAAAAAGCGTCCATCCGTAAATAAAGGTTCGGCATGGCAATTTTCACAACCCACTCGCTTAAAAACTTTATATCCGTTAATTTGCTCTTCAGTCATAGCTGTTTTATCGCCCTTTTTGAAACGATCGTAGGGGGAATTACCGGACAATATAGTCCTCTCAAAAGTTGCAATTGCCTGAGCTACTTGATCCATACTGCACTCTTCATTTCCAAAAACATCTTTGAACATTTTCAAGTAATCTTTTTGTTCTTTGATTCTTTTTTGACATTCAGCATAGGATACCTCAGGATCTGTCGACAAAGACATTTCATTATGGTTTGCAATCGGACCTTTTGCTTGATCCTCCAAGGAGGTTGACCTTCCATCCCAAAATTGCAAACGATTGTATGCAGCATTGATTACGGTTGGTGCATGACGCGATCCGCTCCTTCCTAAAATTCCAATGGAAACAGGGTTTGGATCGGCAAAAGCACGATCTAAAGCGTGGCAGGTTGCGCATGAGATTTCTTTGTTCCCTGACAAACAAGGATCAAAATAGAGGCGTCTTCCAAGTTCTGCCTTTTCCTTAGTGTAAGGATTATCCTGCGGAAAAGGTACTTTTGGAAGTCCAAGTGGTGTGACAAGTTCTTCTGCTTGTACAAAAGTTACAGATGCTAAAAGAAGAGTCAGATAAATTTTTTTTAAGTATATTGTATTCATATTTTTCTTTTTAAATTAATGTTTCTTTTTTAGCAATACACCTGTTTTAAGAAATAAAATTAATGTAGTTGCTAAGGAGACAACTCATGGAAGTCAGATCATTTAGCTTGATTTTAAAGAAAATAACTGATACTATTAAAATTAATTATATAGATCGCCTTACAATAAAGAGTTGCAAAATGTTACCATTCTTATTGCTTAAAGGATCCCTAATTGGGCTATCTCTTTCCATTCCAATGGGGCCAACAGGCATTCTTTGCTTGCGATATTCTGTTGTCCGCGGTAGAAGTTTTGGTATAGCTTCAGGTCTTGGTATTGCATTTGCCGAAGCTTCTTGCGGTGCATTAACAGCAATAGGTCTTGCAACCTTAACTAGCTTTATTGAAGACAATCATATTTGGTTAAAATTAATTGGCTCCTTATTCCTCTTTTATTTTGGACTTATCACGATTAATTCTTCTTTAAAAAAAGAAGAAAAAGAAAAAGCTGTCGTTCAAAAAAGCTATTTTTTCGTCTTTTTAATGATGTTCATCCTTACATTCACAAATCCTTTGACTCTTCTTAGTTTTGTCGCCATTTTTACTGCTTTGGGGATCGACACATTAGAAAACGATCCCATTGCAATTGGTCATTTAGCGATGGGTGTGTTTGCGGGATCGATCAGTTGGTGGATAATGGTTTCTTCAAGTTCTTCATATTTCTTGGGAAAAATCAAAAGTTCTGCGGCAAAAAAATTGAACAAAATTAGCGGTTACCTGATAGTAATTGCAGCTGTGCTATCTTTTGCTTGGACTTTAAAATTTTTAATCCTTTAATATGGCTTCATGTTAAGTTTACTTGGGGAAGGATTTCTGATCGGTTTAATTATCTGCATGCCTATGGGGGCTGTCGGAATGCTTTGCCTGCGCTATATTTTGGTTCAAGGAAAAGCATCTGGCGTGGCAGCAGGTCTTGGGATTGCTGTTGCTGATGCCATTGCATCCTTTGTTGCATTTCTTGGAATCGCAATTTTGTTAGACTTTATCAAATCTCATGAAACGTGGATTCAAACCCTCGGTTCTATTATCCTGATGGGTTTTGGGACATATCTTCTGTATACCAAAAAAAATAGTGGGCCTAAAAAAATTGAAAGGGGTTTGACCCATATTTTTTTTATCATGTTTACCGTCACTATCACAAATCCCTTAACTATTTTTAGCTTTGCAGGGATATTTGCAGCTCTTGGCCTTGACTCCCTAGAATACGATTTTATTACAGCTTTTGTTATTTCTGCAGGTGTTTTTATAGGATCTTTGGCTTGGTGGTTGATTCTTATTCTTGCCACGATGCTCTTTACCATCAATGCAAAGGCTGTACATCGGATTAATGAGCTTGCAGGTGGTTTGCTGATTGTCATGGGCGTGCTTTCGCTCTACTTCACATGGTTCCCCCTCTAACCTCCTCGCAAAGATAACTTGATGTCACAAGTTGAATTAGAATCATGTATATACTGATGCTACTTCAAACTGAAAAAATTAAAGAAAAATTAAGAGTATGCTGTTAAAAAACTTATTTAAACGTATATGATTTTTTCAACGCAGAGACGCAGAGACGCAGAGAAGCGCACTAAAGCGCGAAAAACCATAAATTAAACTCTTTTCTAAGCCACGAAAAACGATTGACTT
>JBBSJT010000021.1:0-24897 GCA_038257035.1 Chlamydiia bacterium | reverse complement strand
GGGCCGGATTTACCCTCAATTGGTTTTGGTACTGGAATTGAGCGCATCATTCAGACAATGATTGCACAAAATGTTTCCTACCCCGAAAAACAAGAACTACAATTATTTATTATTGCCTTGGGCGATGAGGCAAAGGAAGCTTGTTTTACCTTGCTTCATGATTTGCGCCAACGAGGAATTAGCGCTGAAATGGATTTTAGCGGAAAAAAACTTGGTAAATTGATGCAACAGGCTAATGATATTGGAGCAAAACATGTTGTGGTGATCGGTGAAGATGAATTAAAAACCGGTAATATCGAGCTTAAAAACATGGAAACCGGATTAAAGCACCAATCCCGACTTGACAACCTTGCTCGCATTTTAAAAATTGAAACCGACACTCCTAAATTTGTTGAATTGTTAAGTGAGATGTCAAAGCCTTTTGAGCATGAATTAGAACTTGCCTTTTTCTCTAAAAAACTTCAAGGCAGCATTAAGGAAACAAAAAATGTCTCCGCCCATTTGTTAAAGTCTATGGAAACCATGCAGGAGCTACTAGAGGGGCACTAGTTTTTTTTACCACAGAGGTCACAGAGAAGCAAGGGAGAGAGCAAAAGAGGTAACCAACCCAATTTTAAAACATCACCTAATTTTTTCTTATTGCTAAGGTCCGGAGGACCTTAGCAAAAACACAATTACGTTTTTTTTGCCAAAAAAAGTCTATTTCAATCAACCTTTAATTTTTTTGAAGAAATCTGTTAATGAAAATTGTAGACATTATTTCAGTAAATCTTCTATTGTAGATTTTTTATTTATCAGGAGGCTATATGCTTAAAAACACAATTCTTAGCTTAACTGCAGGAATAACAACAATTTTAGCTTGCGGACCGATTTGTGCTCAAGATAGCACTACGGTGATGGATGCTAAAAAAACTACAGTAGTTTCTACACCGGAAGAAAAACAAGAAATGATCAAACTCTCAGAAGCGTTTGGACATTTCATCGGTCGAAACCTACATACACCGGGAATGGACTTTGATCTTGAATCGATCATTAAAGGCATGCGCGAAGGCGTTGCCGGCAAACCTGCTCCTATGAGTGATCAGGAATATGAAGCCCTTTTAGGAAAAGTTCAAGAAAAAGCGGTTAAAGCTTTAGCTGAAACAAATCTAAAAGCAGCTAATGATTATATTGCTCAAAATAAATCTAAGCCTAATGTAAAAGAGATCGAAGAAAAACTTCAGTACATAATCTTAGAAGAAGGTAACGGAGCAACAGTTGTTGAACACAATACACCACTAATCAATTATAGTGGCGCATTTATCGACGGCACTGTTTTTAGCAGCTCAAAAGAAGCCGGTGGACCAATCACAATACCTCTTGATCAGACAATTCCAGGTTTTAGTAAAGGGATTGTAGGCATGAAAGAGGGTGAAAAACGAAGATTATTCGTTCATCCTGATTTAGGATATGGAACTGCAGGACAACTTCCACCAAATTCTATGTTAATTTTTGATATCGAAGTGATTAAAGCTGACAACAAAGATAAACCATTGTCAAGATCACTAGATGATGAATTTGACGAAGACCATGCTAACTTTATCGAAAAAAGCTAGTTAGAATATAAGTAGTGAATTAAGGAGTGCGACTTCTTCGCACTCCTTAATATTTAGACCAAAAGTATTTAAATTACTGCACGAGACAACCTTTTCCCTTCACGTCTTCTCGCTGACCTCTTCTGACTGGGCTGTCAGTAAGACGATCACCTAATCCTGAATTAAATCCTTGCAGTTCTTCACCAAAGTTTCCAGTTGCTCTTGTACTTCCTATAATTCTTGGATCAAGATTTTTAGGAAATGAAGATGAAGAGCTAAGCTTGGCCTTTAAAGCCTTACCCAAATTCTTACAAACTCTTGCAGCCTTTCCACCAAACTTGTAGCCTAAGATGATAACGAGGGCCAATGCAGTGATGCCGGCAACTTGAGGTGTAACTGAAATTGAACCTGCAACTAAAGCCCCTGTAGATAACACTTCTGCACTTATTGCACTTAATGTTGAACTGACAATTGGTGTTAAGTATGGAGTAGCCGCCCACGCAAGAGCTACTTGAATCATTCTACCAAGTGTGATTGATGCTTGGTTAGAAGCTACATAGGGTTTTGTAGGATAATTAGTTCTATTAAATATCGGGTCTGTCAAAGCGCCGGCTAATGCAACGGATCCAACAAAAGTAGCACCAGCTACTGGATTCAAAACTGTAAAAGCTCTTGTTAGACCGTATCCTACTGTAGCAGCAATTGCGGAATCGGCTGTATATTGGGTTATGTGATTTACTAAATTAATCATTTAATTCTCCATCATTTTTATTTCCAAAAATTTTGTTTTTTAAACTAGAGCACTTATCAGCTATTGTCCAGTAGAGTTGACCCTCAGCGATATTTCTAGCATAGAAATCTTGAGAGTATTCTTTTATTTTATCTTTTTTTATATAAGCGCCAATAATAACTAAAGCAAGAGCTGTAACTGCAATAACCGGTGCAGAAATTACCGGTAAGGAAATTGCCGGCAAAGAAACTGTCGGCAAAGAAACTGTCGGTAAAGAAACTGTAGGTAAAGAAATTGAATTTGCAATTAAAGTAGCTGTTGAAAGCAGTTCTGCAGTAATTGCACTTAACGTTGAAGTAACAAATGGAGTTAAGTAAGGTGTCGCGATCCAAGCAAAAGCAAATTGAGCTATTTTTCCAATCGTTTTTGATGTAGCGTTGGATTGATTACTATTTAATACTGGGTCTGTAACAACAACTGCAAGTGCGCAAGATCCAAAAAAAGTGGCTCCTGCAACAGGGTTTAATACTGTAAAAGCCCTTGTTAAGCCATATCCTACAGTTGCTGCTATTGCAGTATTTTTTGTGTATTCACTCACGTGATTCACACATTTTGTTAAATTTGTCGTAAAATTCATTATTTTTCTCCAGTTTTTTTGATTTTATTTATTTTTAAATTTTTGCTTATTTTTAAATTTTGCTTATTTCTGCGGTAATATCAGCCTTAAGTGAGGCAATATCAGCCTTCATTGGGTCATAAATCGCCCTTCTACCTTCATCACCCTTTTTCTCAAGGTAGTTCCAAAATTTATAGAGTGAAACAACTAAAACCACGACTGCAACTGTTGCTGCAACAGCAGGAAGATTTATTGAATTAACTGCAAAAGCAGTTGTTGTGTACATTTGTGAGGGCATAGCCAACAGAGAGGCAAATGCTTTAGAAGCGACAGTTGAAATCAATGCGCCAAGTTTTCCTGGTACTGACATAGTCGCTGAAAAACCTTTTGCCACTGTTGCTAAATTTGCATAAGGAGTTATATAATAGGCTGCACTCCATGCCATTACACAAGCTTTTATTTTAGTTAAAATAAAATTTAAATTACTAGATATTATCGGCTTACTATAGTTAGGCAAATAATAAGTTTTGGTTTTTAATCCACCATTCTGAACAAAAGTAGCGAACAAAATTGCTCCACCGACAGGATTTAATACAGAATAAGCGTGTGTTGCACCGTAGCCTACAGCTGCTGCAGAAATAACAGAGTTATCAGTTATAAATTTAACTGAATTATTTTTTATTTGAGATAAAAACGTCATATTAATATTTTTCCTTTATTGTTAGTTAATAATCGTCAAGCATATCATTTAATTAAATTTAAGCCAAGTTCTTTAACATATCTTTATCTTCCCTTGAAGAAAACAGGTTTTTTGTATATGTTTTTTGCTAGTCGCGAATGCGACGAAAGTATGTAGCCACGGGTGCCAACCCGTGGTTAAATTTAAAATAAAAGTTTTAGCTGCGTAAGCTGCGACAGAAATTTTACTTAGATTACAATTCTGTCGCAGCTCTCGCAGCTAAAACTTTTATTCTCTCAGACCACGGGTTTACACCCGTGGCTACATGCTGTCGTCGCTTCGCGACTTAACTACAATTATTTGGACATATATGAAGAAAACAATTTTGGTGGCTGGCGGTGCCGGTTACATTGGCTCACATGTCAATAAAATTCTTGAAAAAGCAGGTTATAAAACAATTGTTTTAGACAATTTGTCTCGAGGTAATAAAAATGCCGTCAAAAATGGCACATTGATTGAAGGCGATATCCAAGATAAAGACCTTTTAAATAAAATTTTTACAACTTATTCCATCGATGCCGTTATGCATTTTGCCGCTTTTATAGATGTTGGCGAATCGGTAACCAATCCTGCTAAGTACTATCAAAATAATGTTGCGGCAACGCTTAATCTCTTAGAAACCATGCAGCAACATCAAGTGAACCGATTTGTATTTTCCTCCACTGCAGCAGTTTTTGGACTTCCTCTTGAAAAAACAATTAATGAAACCCATACAAAAAATCCTATTAATCCTTATGGCTACTCGAAATTAATGGTTGAACAAATTCTTTCAGATTTTGATCATGCTTATGGAATGAAATCGTGCATTTTGCGTTATTTTAACGCAGCAGGTGGCGATCCTGAATCTGAAATTAAATATTTTGAAAGAAAAGAATCTAATTTGATTCCGCTTGTTTTAAAAAGCTTAAAGAATTCGACTGCAATTACTATTTATGGAACTGATTACGAAACTCCTGATGGCACATGCATTCGCGATTATATTCATGTCAACGACTTGGCAGATGCGCATATTTTGGGGTTGGAAAAACTTTTTGAAAGCAATACATCTTGTTTCTATAACTTAGGAACCGGTAATGGCTTTAGTGTGGCCGAAGTAATCCAGGCTGCAGAGTTTGTTACAGGCCTTAAAGTGAATGCTTTAAAGGGAGAAAGACGAGCCGGTGACCCACCTATTTTAGTCGCAAACCCTGACAAAGCAAAACTAGAACTTGGATTCAATCCACGCTACTTAAAAATTGAAGAAATGATTGAACATGCATGGAATGCAATGCATTAATATCCACTACATTTAATATTTTTTTCAGCTTTAGTATTATACTGGGTCTCCTTCTAAGATGAAAAATTAAAAAAAAACTAATTGAATGCTGGTAAGAAGTTTATACAAAAGTTTATGATTTTTTCAACGCAGAGACGCAGAGACGCAGAGACGCAGAGAGGCGCGCTAAAGCGCGAAAAGAACAAGAAACGTCAACCGTTTTTTTTGATTTATAAAAAATTTAATTTGTCATTTTTCGCGCTTTAGCGCGCCTCTCTGCGTCTCAGCGTCTCTGCGTCTCTGCGTTAAAAAAATCGAAAATGCTATAGATTGTAGAGGTCGAATTTTTTTCAGATTAGATTAGAATACATATATCAATTTTATTTTGAATTTTCAGATTGGGAGGACATGATAATCTTTGAAAAAGTCTATTTGTTTAAAAGTAAGTTTTTAAGTATAATTCTAATTTAACATAAAATGTAGTTACCATATGCCGGAATATCAAGTCTTAGCACGAAAATACCGCCCTCAGACGTTTGCAGACGTTCTTGGTCAAGACGCCATTGTCACGACCATAAAAAATGCAATCAAACACAACAGACTTGCCCATGGCTATTTATTTTGTGGCTCGAGGGGAACCGGGAAAACAACATTGGCACGAATTTTTGCAAAAGCCTTGAATTGCAAAGAAAAAACAGCCGATTTTGAACCTTGCAATAGATGCGCTTCCTGCCTTGAAATCACATCCGGATATTCCCTCGATTGCATGGAAATTGATGGCGCCTCTCATCGCGGAATCGATGACATTCGTCAAATTAATGAAAATGTTGGCTATACCCCATCTTCCGGTCAATATAAAATTTATATTATTGACGAAGTGCATATGTTGACAAAAGAGGCCTTTAATGCCCTTCTTAAAACACTGGAAGAGCCCCCTGCAAATGTTAAATTCTTTTTTGCAACAACTGAACCGCACAAAATACCTGCCACCATTTTAAGTCGCTGCCAACGCTTCAATTTAAACCGCATTCCTCTTGAGGCCATCACAACAAAATTACGCAGTATGGCCACTGATTTGAATGTATTAATCGATGATGATGCTATTCGTCTGATCGCTACAAGGGCTGACGGAGGTCTTCGCGATGCAGAATCCCTTCTTGATCAAATTGTGGCTTTCAATGAAGATAAAATTGATATCCACACAATTGCTGATGTTTTAGGGGTTGTAGCAAAGGATCAGTTTTTTCTGTTGGATCAAGCCGGAAAAGATGGGAATATTGCTTTTGCTTTTGAACTTGCCCATGAAATTTTTTCAACGGGTAAAGACATCCTCCATTTTGTTGAAAACTTAAATGAGCATATTCGCAATATTTTATTAGTTAAAATCTCAGGTCCGCAATCTTCCTTTTTGAATGTATCTGAATCAGAAAAAGAGCGCTACAAGCTTTCAGCAAAAATTTACACAAACGAGCAATGCATTACAATCCTTGAATTTTTGATCGAGGCGCAAAATCAAATACGCTACATGGCATCGCCAAAAATTGCTTTGGAAGCCCTTTTAATTCGTATTATCAGAACACATCAGCGCATACCGATCGATTTTCTTGTCCGTCGCTTAACCGAACTTGAAGAAAAATTAAACTCCCCTTTTGAAGCAGAAACGCAAATTTCGCACGCCATGCCACAGCCACCTCTATTGCAACCAATGCTTTCGCAAATGCAAACTGTCCCACAACATGTACCTGAAACAATACCACAACCTGCAGCGCCACCTGTTCAGCCACCTGCACCACAACCTATACCACCCGCACCACAACCCACACCTCCTACACCACAACCTACCCTAGTTTTACCGGTTGTTCCAGCCCCTAAAGTAAATATCAAGGAAGTAAGCTCCTTCACAGAAGATCCAACTCCGACAGCCGCAGATCTAGGGATTAGACAGAAGAAAGCTACAGCTGTTAAAGAAACAGTCCAAGCCGTTAAGACACAGGAAATTAAGCAAACAGAGGAGAGTAAATCAGCAACCGCCCAAAACTCCCCTCCTTTGATCAATAGCAGATACGACACTATCTTTCAGTTCGCAGCAGTCGAACTTGAAGGAATTATTCAAAAAAAGAGGTAATTCATGGGAACAGGATTTTCAAAAAAAAAGAAAGAAGCCAGAATGATGCAAGAGCAAATTGGCAAAATGCAACAACAGATGACGGCCGTGGAAGTTACTGGAACTGCCGCTAATGGGCTTATTGAAATTAAAATAAATGGCGAACACGAAGTTAAATCGATTAAAATAAAACCTGAATGTGTCGATGTTGAAGATATTGAAGGATTACAAGATTTAATTAAAGCCGCATTCAACGATGCTGCAAACAAATTAAAAGAACAATCCATGGAAGGAATGAAGGGTTTTCCGAATCTTAGCCAATTTGGATTTTAAGATCCTATGAAACCCAAAAAAAAAAGTCGAAGCTTTCTTGATGGCTTAAAGTTGATCTTAAAAGAGACAACGCATTCAGCTGAAATTGAAATGAATCAAATTTTTTCAATTTTAGCTGAAAAAGGCTACGCAGCAATTCTTGTTATTTTTACTCTGCCCTTTTGTTTCCCCATTCAAATTCCCGGCTTTTCCACCCCTTTTGGCGTGGCGTTGGCCCTTTTGGGTCTAAGAATTGGCCTTGGCCTTCAGCCTTGGTGGCCTCAATTTATATTAAAAAGAAAATTATCCAGCAAAAAGATAAAAAAAATTGTAGAAAATACAATTGCTGTAGTCTCAAAGTTACAAAAGGTCACACATCCAAGGCTTTTCTTTTTTACTGAGAACCCCGTTTGCCATCGTATAAACGGATTCTTAGTCTCTATTCTGTCTATTTTTTTAGCGCTCCCATTGCCACTTCCATTTACTAATCTAGTGGCAGCACTTCCAATATTTTTTATTGGGATCGGCCTTTTAGAAGATGATGGCCTTTTCATCATAATAGGCTATATTTTAAGCCTAATTTGTTTTGCCTATTTTATCGGCCTCTATTTTTTCTCAGCTTATTTATTCAACCTTTTTATGTAAGAGACGTAAGGGGGCAGGAAAGTAGAAGAAAGATTTTAATCTATAAAGTTATTTTGTTTGTCTTTAATGCCTTTTTTGTTTGGGAGGAAATCTATTGGTCAAGCGCTGTAGATGGATGTTAGATTTTTTAGCTTTTGATGAAGGAAATGTTATTACATTTTCGAAGCAAAAGATGAAAAAGATGATATTCAGCTATCAGATGATTGACCAATAGATTCGAGGCAAAAGATAAAATAGATGATATTCAGCTATCAGATGATTGACCCCGGATTTTAATGGTTGTAATATATATCTTCGGGGGCGTTTTTCTGGTATTCCTGGTTCAGGTATTGTTGAATCTCCTGGGCCGTACTTAACGTCAACACCTTTTCTGCAAGCTCATAGGCGCTCAAAATGCTTGTATTGCGTATCGTGTTTTTAACTATAGGAATGTACCTTGCCGCAACAGAAAGCTCATGCACACCAAGGCCTAGAAGTAATGGAGTAAACCTTGGATCGGCAGCAATCTCTCCGCAAACGGTTACGGGTATGCCTTGATTATTAGCTTGTTGTACAATTAATTTAATTAAGCGAATCACACTTGGGTGTGTGGGTGCATATAAACTGCTTATGGAATGATTACCACGATCGACTGCAAGAGCGTATTGGATCAGATCGTTTGTTCCAATCGACAAAAAATCACACTCTTTTGCAAGTAAATCAGAAATGATTGCAGCTGAAGGCACTTCTATCATGCAGCCAATGCGGATTTTATCGGGAATTTGCTCATTCCGTCTTAAAAGCTCTTCCCTCACTTCGTAAATCACTTTTTTGGCTTCTAAAAGCTCTTGTAAGCTTGATATCATCGGAAACATAACACTGACATCGCCATAATTAGCGGCGCGCAATATAGCCCTTAATTGCACTTTAAAAAGGTCGCTTTCTTTTAACAAAAAACGAATAGCACGACAGCCAAGATAGGGATTGGTTTCCACTGCCATCATCTGGTTGCCCAAAAACTTATCTCCGCCTACATCAAAAGTTCTAATGACAATAGGTAATCCTTCCATTTGTTGGACGACTTTTTTATAGAGCTTGAACTGCTCATCCTCAGATGGAAAGCCATTTTCCGGGATAAAAGCATATTCAGAACGAAAAAGGCCAACGCCTGAACCACCAAATTCATGGAGCATTTTGATTTCAGTAAGGGTTTCCATATTAGCAACAAGTCTTACGGTGTAGCCGTCAAATGTTTCTGCAGGCAGGTCTTGAATTTGATCTAATTTTTCTTTATGGCAAACGAGCTGATTTTTTAATTTTCTATAATGCTCTTTTAACTTTTCGTCCGGATTAACAATGATCTCACCTGTTCTGCCATCAAAAATCAACTCACAATCTTTAAAAGATTCCAATGACTCGTAATCAACACTTGTGATGTAGGGAATTCCTTTTGCTTTTGCAACGATTGCCGCATGAGATGTTGTGCCTCCAAAATGGCTGACAAAGGCAATCACTGATGAGTGGCTGGCTTCTGCTATATCTGAGGTTGTTAATTCCCTTGCAAAAACGATAGAGTCTTTTGGAATATCCATCAATGAGACGCGTGTATTTTTTAGTAAATAACTCATCACACGTCTTGCAATATCTTGAATATCCTTAAAACGTTCTCTGAATATTGAATCCGACAAAGAATTAAATTTTGTTTGATATTGATCGATCAATTCATGAAAAATAATTTCTGCATTTCTATTTTGTTTTCTGATCTGATATTCCACCTCATCGGTTAATAAGGGATCTTGCGTCATCTGTAATTCTGCATCAAGAATTTCTGCGCCCTCTAAGACCTTTTCATCTTCGAGTTGTTTTTGCAACCGATAAATATCATCTCTTGCATTTGCAACAGCTTGACGATATCTGACAACCTCTTTTTCTATATCTTTTTTATCGATGGAAAAATCGGGAATTTTATCTTCAACGACATGGAAAAAAAAGGGCTTTCCAACTACAATCCCACGACAAATTGGAATTCCTTTTAATCTTACCTCTTGTGTATGCACATTCCACTCCACTACAAAATTATACTCCGGTCGCACTTGATTATTTCACTAATATTTTTTACCAGTGAGGCAGTGAGGAAGACATAACAGTGAGGGGCTATGAATGCATTGCTTCTCACTGATCTCATGTCTTTCTCATCGCCTCATTGTAAAAAAATCCAAAACTTTTTAATTTCCATTTGCACCATTATACATAAAAGTTCTAGTCCATCAGAAAACAGTGAGGATCTTGAAATTCCAGACCCTTAACTCTCCTCATCTCTTTCTTAACGACTCACTGGTAAAAAAATATGAAACTTTTTTTATTTCCAGTGGCATCGGTGTTCAAGTTTTTAGCTCTCCGAAATGGTTATTAAAGCCATCGATTAATTTTTCCATAGTCTCTTCTGCATCATCACCATCAACAACAATATTTATTTTTGCATTTTTTCTTGCGGCAAGCATTAAAATGCTTAAAATACTTTTAGCATTGATTGTATCTTTTTTATAAGTGAAGGTCACATCGCTTTTACATCCTTGCAATAGTTTTACAATTGTTGTTGCAGGTCGAGTATGCAGGCCCATGCTATTTTTAACTTGTACACTACAGGTAAGCCGACAATTCGTTTCGTTTTTGTTTTTCATATTTTTTTTTACCTAGAATTTTTTCTAGCAATTTACCGTTAAATTCCTTGGCAGAATGATAACCCATTCCTTTAAGGCGGTGATTAAGGGCTATGGTCTCAAGAAGGAGAACAACATCCCGTCCGGGTTTTACCGGCAGAATATGGTAAGGTATTTTAATTCCTAAAATATCGGTATTTTTTTCTTCAAGGCCAATACGATCATAAAAATGATTATCATCCCATTGTTCAAGCTTTACGACAATATCAATACTTTTGTTATCGCGAACACAAACTGCACCAAAAAGATCTGCAACATTGATTATTCCAATTCCGCGAATTTCCATGTGATGCTTGGTAAGTTCAGCACCTGATCCTTCCAAATAGGATCCTTCTCTTTTTTTTACTCTAACAACATCATCTGAAATCAGTCTATGCCCTCTTTCAATCAGGCCAAGAGCTGCCTCACTTTTACCGACAGAGGAATCGCCGGTAATCAACACCCCTACACCGAACACTTCTACAAGCGTTCCATGATAAGTAATCGTCGATGCAAAATCTTCATTTAATAAAGCGGTAAGTTTGCTAAGCAAGTTCATTGTGACCATGCTAGCGCAAAAAAGGGGCATGTTTTTCTTTTCACATAAAGCAGTAAGCTCTTTTAAGGATTTATATCCTCTTGCAATAATGACAGCAGGGGTTTTGTCCGTGAGAAGTGCTTCTAGTCTTGAAAGTCTAGTTTCAGGGTCTAAATCGCGCAAGTATTCAATTTCTACTTTTCCAAAAATGAGAATGCGTCGAAGTGCGTGGCTCTTTAAGTAGCCTGTTAGGCCAAGTCCAGGTCGATGGGCTTCAGGTAGTTTTATTGCTCTTTTAATTCCGCTTTTTCCGGCAATGATTTCAAGACCGAGTCTTTTGCCGTGACGTTTATAAAGGTCTTCAACAAGATACATGAATCTTAACTTTTTGCTTATTTAGAATAGGCTGTAATCTAACATTTTTCAATCGATTGACTCAAGATAAAAAATCAGCCAATCAGAAAAAGTTGCAAATGCCATAGCTTGGACTCCGCAATCTTTATTATGAACGTCAGAAATATTATTCGTCATAGCCGAATAATAAACATTTCCCATCTCTTCTTCAGGATACCAGTCTGAAAAAAAACATTGATAAAAAGGCATGCCGAATGACTCATAAAAAGGAATCAATGACTTAGTGTTGACAATTTCACCTTTAGTATTTGTCGTCTCCTTCTCTTGGTTAAAAAAACTTGCTTCATAAACAAGCTTTATCAATTTTGAGGAAAAAATTCCTGTACAATCGGTGGTTTTACAAAAACCATTATGAATTTGTAGAAAACGTAAATAATCGGTAGGAAAAATAATTCCAGGAAAATCCAATTCCAATTGAATAATATCTGCATCTAAAGCAGGCGGAAGACCTTTATAAAAACCTTCGTCATTTTTTAAACTGTAGACAAGATGCGCATCAAAAGGATCAGATATTTTTTGTTGAACAAGGTAGACTTGAACATCGTCCAGAGTTGCAAAAAAACTACTGATGAATTGTTGTAAATTTGGATGATAGGGAAGCTTTGCAATCCAAAAATCGCGACTAAATTCTATGCGATCAGAATTGCTTAGGTGGGCTAATTCAAACCAACCTCTTGGTAAATCAGGGGCCTTCTTTTGAATTGTCTCAAAGTGAAGATTTTGTTCTTCACATAAAGCAATGACCTTTATAAAATTCCCTTTTGGGTGGTCATCGGAAATTTGCCTGTAAAAATCTTTGACGCGCTGGTTCATCCTGTCCCTTTGTTAAATTTCGTCTTTTACCAAATCCCTTAATTTCTTACACATCATTTTTTTCTTAATTTTTAAACGGTAGTCGTTTACCATTGACCCTATACATATCCCCACAATACTTGAAATTAAAAAATAGAAGAGGCATAATGCGAAAATATAATGCTCTGATAGAACCATTTGAGAATTTCTGGAGACTGAATCCTGCGCTTCTCTATGGCTTGTCCATGCTTCTTGGAGTTAGCCTATATTTAACCAAATCCCCCACTTTATTTTTAGGGTTGATTTTGATCTTTTTTGCAAAAAAAAGAGCTATTGCTGCATTACTCATCCTAACAGCCTCTTATTTTTATATTTTAGTTAACAGCCCCTCTGCAATTGAAATAGGTAAACCTGGAGTTGAGAAGTTTTCAATCTCTTCCATTTCTTTAAAAAGTTCTCATTTTGGAAAACAATGGATTTATAAAGGCATCATCAAAAACATGCCGGTTTCAATTTCTCTACCTTCTAAACATGACACCACACGCCCCCCTGCGAATAGAGATTATTTCGTTGAAGGCACTTTTAAGGAAGTTTGTCCAAGGCATTATACTTATGTTTTAGAAAAAAATTCACCCTGGAAAGAAATTCCAAATACCTTCAGCTTTGCAGAGTGGCGTTATTATTTGAAACATAAAGTTCAAAAAATCATTTATAATAAAATTAAAAATGAAGAAAGTGCTTTATTTTTATCAGGTATCTCAACAGGTGAATTTGATGATCGCCTGATGAGCTTTCATTTTTCAAGGTTCGGTCTTCAACATATTATGTCGATCTCAGGCTTTCATTTTGCAATTTTATCTGCAATATTACATGCGTTTCTTCAATGTATTTTGAGCCGAAAAAATGCTAGCCTAGCCATGATTTTATTTTTAACAGGCTACTTTATTTTTTTAGGTTTTGCCCCCTCTATCTTAAGAGCCTATGTGATGATCATGATTGTATTTATCGGTTCATTTTTAAACAAGGGAACACAAGCAATCAATTCTTTAGGGGTTGCTCTAATGGGAGTATTATTGATTGATCCCCTTGTTATTGACCATATAGGATTTCAATTTAGCTTTGTCGTAACACTTTCCATTCTGCTTTTTTATTCCGAAATTAATTATTTTTTACAAAATTTAACAACACAACGTTTTTTAAGTGATATAGCTGAAATGAATTCTTTATCGCAACATGGGTTTCTTATTCTTACTTTTTTAAGAGAGGCCTTAAGCCTAACAGTTGCAGTTAATTTGGCAGCTTTTCCTTTAATGCTTTTTCATTTTGAACAATTTCCCTATTTAAGTATTCTTTATAATTTATTTTTTCCTTTTTTGGTCAGCTTTTCCATGCTTTTGCTTATTTTAAGTTTAGCCTTCCCGTTTATACCCTTTATCGATGCGCTCAATTCAAACTTTACAAAATTTCTTTTGGATTTTGCCTACAACCTACCTCAAACAATTGATCACAAATTTCATTACAAATCCCTTTCTTTTGAATTCATGGTTTTGTACTTCACCTTTCTTTTTTTTGTCGGAGTGGTTCTAACCTTTAGAAAAGAGAAAGCGGCTGGAATCAGGCGCGACTTCGCCTACCTCTAGACCTTTCACCAAAGAGGCAGACAAGGGGTGAGAAGAGAATTTATACTGGTTCCACTTAAATTGAAGAGTTAATATTTTTTACCGGTAAGTCAGTGAGTAAGACATGAGTTCAGTGAGGGAGTCTTGAACTCATGAAGTTTTTGAATTTTAAAACCTCATGAGCTCCAAGACTCCCTCACTGTCTCATGTCTTTCTCACCGCCTCACTGGTAAAAATATTACTGGTATTCAGGTGAAGCGATATTCTTTCTCTGCGGTGAAAGAAAGCACTAACAACTTATATACAGCGATTTATGATGTAAAGCATGGTTTTTTTGATGATGGGGATTGACTTTTATTTGGCTTTAAGACAGAATATCCACTTTATAAGTCATAATGGCGATCGTAGCTCAGTTGGTTAGAGCATTGGTTTGTGGTACCAGAGGTCGCGGGTTCGAGTCCCGTCGATCGCCCTTCTTTAGCAAAAGCATTTTTTAAAGTGACAATATTTGAAGCAATCATTCTTGGAATAGTCCAGGGCATTACCGAATTTTTGCCGGTCAGCTCTTCGGGTCACTTAAAACTTGTTCAAGTTCTATTAAATTTTGAAAACTTAAACACCTACATCATTTTTGATCTCATCTGCCATTTAGGCACTCTGTTTGCCATTTTTCTGATGTTTTGGAAAGAGATTGTTATAAGCTTCACTTCCAACCGTACAAAGCTTTCCCAAGTCATTCTAGGAACTCTTCCTCTTTTTCCTTTGCTTCTTATTATGAAGCCGATCAAAGCAATTTTTAACGATCCCAATTATTTAGGTTATTGCTTTATGCTCACAAGCCTGATTCTTTACCTTGGAATCAAGCTTGAAAAGATCAAAGCTCCTGCTAACCTTACAAAACATCGCTTTTACGATCCTGTCATTATTGGTATTTCGCAATCAGCTGCCATATTGCCCGGTATCTCAAGAAGTGGCACAACCATTTCTGCGGCAAAAATTTTAGGTTGGCCTGCAGAACAAGCTGTCACATTTTCCTTTTTATTGGCTATACCTGCTATTTTGGGGGGTACAATAATCGAAGGCTTACAGCTTTTTACTAAAAATGAGGCCGTAAATTTACCAAACGCCTCAGCAATTCACTATATTATCGCCTTCCTTGCCTCTTTTATTTTCGGGATATTTTCTCTTTCTTTACTGAAGAGGCTAGCAAGGAAACAAAAATTCATGTATTTTGTGTGGTACTGCCTCATAGTTGGCATTTTGACCACCCTTTACATTTAAAAAGTTTTATGGCAAAAAAAAAACCAAAAAAAAAATCGAAAGAGCCTTTTGAAATTTCACCTATTGCTTTAGGAACGGCTCTTTTTGCAACTTCATTTTTAATTCTGTTAAGCTTGCTCAGTTTTGTCTATGGAAAAGAGACTCACAACTGGCTTGGACTGACAGGCCACGCCATAGGCTGGCTTTTCCATGCGCTTTTTGGCTTAAGCAGTTACTTAATTGCCTGTTTTATTTTCTTAGTTTCTCTTCGACTTCTTGCACAGAAACCGATTGCCGACATGTCATTGAAAGTGCTCTACATGTCAACTCTTGTTTGTTCTTTATCCCTTCTTCTAAGTATGGTTGAGGCAAGATTTCCGACTTTAAGCAATTTTTTGGCAAATACGTTTTATGCAAAATTGTGGACTGCAAAATTACGCTATCATTTAGGTGGAGCACCTTTTTATTACATCTACAACGATTTACCCTCCTATAATTTGCATCGCATGCTGAATACTGTTGGAATATTCATTATTTTCTCCAGCACTCTAATTTCGAGCATTTTACTCTTAACAAACATAAAACCCTCTAACATAATCGGTTATATTGCCTCCTTTTTTAGATTAATAAAAGAGCTGATAGCCTCCATTCCTTCGATTAATCTAAAAAAATCGGTAAAACAAGAAACAAGAAATAAAGAAGAGGTCGGTTCCGTCGATCTTAAAGTTGAAAGCGATTTTATGCGCTATGTGAAATTGCGCATTCCGGGTGGAAGTTCAAATAGTGAAAAGGAAAGTGGCATTCCAGAGCCACAAGAAATGCTCGGCATCCAGCCTGAAACAAACTTAAAATCAAGACCTTCCGTTTCTAAAAAAGAATCAACGATTGAATTTGAAGATCTCATCGTTCAAAGACCAAAACCAAAAATGGAAGAAAAACCGTCCGTTGAAAAAAATAAACGCGAATCTGCCATTCAATCGCAAAAAGTTTACAACGGAGATTTCACAAATTACCAACTCCCTCCTTTGGCTCTTTTGACAACTCCTAAAAAAGTTGACCAAAGCTCGCTTAAAAACGATTTAAAAAAACAAGCGGAAGTACTCGAAGAAACACTATCGAGTTTTGGGATCGAAGCCAAGGTTGGCCAAATCAACTGCGGTCCTACTATCACATCATTTGAAGTGCATCCAGCAATCGGTGTTAAAGTTCAGAAAATCAAAGCGCTTGAAAATGACATTGCCCTAAACATGGAAGCCAAATCCATCAGGATTATAGCTCCTATTCCCGGCAAAGCCGTTGTTGGCATTGAAGTTCCAAACGCAAGACCGCAAGAAGTTGGTTTTAAAGACATGCTGGCTGCTTATAAGCAAGGGCCGCAAAAATTTCATATTCCGGTACTTCTTGGAAAAGCTGTCAATGGCGATTATGTCATGAGTGATTTAAGTAAAATGCCTCATTGCATTATTGCAGGGGCAACAGGTTCCGGTAAATCGGTCTGTATTAACACCATTGTGATGTCTATTGTCCATAATGCAAAGCCTGATGAAATCAAACTCATTATGGTTGATCCGAAAAAAGTTGAACTTACAGCCTACTCAAAACTGCCCCACATGCTTGCGCCTGTCATCACCGAACCAAGAGGTGCTTCAGCTGCCCTTAATTTTCTTGTTAAGGAAATGGAACGCCGGTATGAAATTTTAAAGAACTTAGGCGTACGAAACATCGAGGCTTTTAATGGACGGACAGTCGTTAAGGAATTTGAAGAGACACTTAACCTCGATATTCCGGCTAAAATGCATTACATTGTAGCAATCATCGATGAACTTGCCGATTTGATGATGGTTGCCCAAAGTGACATTGAAACCCCTATTGCAAGAATTGCACAAATGGCAAGGGCTGTCGGCATTCACCTGATCTTAGCAACCCAGCGCCCATCCCGTGAAGTTATCACAGGGCTCATTAAAGCAAATTTTCCGACACGTATTTCATTTAAGGTAGCAAGCCGTGTCAATAGCCAGATCGTGCTTGATGAGACAGGTGCCGAATCTCTTCTTGGTAATGGCGACATGCTCTTTTTACCGCCGGGAGCATCGCACCTTGTGCGTGCCCAAGGAGCCTTTATTCGCGATGAGGACATTAATGCAACTGTCAAGTTTATTTGCGAGCAAGCCCCTCCAAATTATGTAATCCAATCCTTTGATGCAATCGGGGAAATCAATGATTTTCCGGGCGGTCAAGAAGATGAATTACCGTCTGATGCTTTATACTCCGATGCTCTTGAAATTGTATTGGGTACGGGTAATGCCTCAACAACATTTTTACAGCGCAAATTAAAAATTGGTTATGCTCGCGCTGCAAGTTTGATGGATCTATTGGAAGCTCGGGGCGTAGTAAGCTGCCCTGATGGATCAAAAGCCAGAAAAGTCCTTGCCGGCAAACAAATGGCAGGCACACAAGAGACAGAAGCGCCTCTCGAAAATGAATTTTAACTTTTACGAAAATGGAAATTGACAATGAAAGGATTCTGTCCACTGGCTTCAGGCTCAAAAGGAAATAGTGTTTTTTTGGGCACAAAACATAGCAAGATCTTAATTGATGCTGGACTTAGCGCAAAAGCTACCAAAGAAAAATTAGAACAAATCGATATCGACATCAAAGATCTCGATGCCATTTTAATCACCCATGAACATTCTGACCATATTCAAGGCCTGCGAGTCATGGCCTTTAAAATGGGAATTCCTGTTTTTGCAAATAGCGAAACTGCAAAAGGGATTGTTGAAACATTTCATGAGTGTCCTAAATTTAAGATTTTTTCAACAGGGGAAACCTTTGAATTTCAAGATCTTGAAATTCACCCTTTCAGTATTTCACATGACACCCTAGACCCTGTTGCTTTCACAATCAAAGTGGATGATTTAAAATTAGGCTTTTGTACCGATCTTGGATTTGTAAGCTCCCTTGTTGAAAATCATTTGCGATATTGCGATTACATTTACCTGGAAGCCAATCATCAGCCTTCAATGGTTCTTGCATCAGCCCGTCCCATGGTCTATAAACAGCGCGTATTGAGTAGAAGCGGTCATTTATCGAACGAGGCTTGCGGAAATTTATTAGTACAAATTGCCAATGAAAAGCTTAAGCATGTTCATTTAGCCCACCTTTCAGCTGAGTGTAATTCACCTGAAGTGGCCTTAAAAGTGATTCGCGAAATCTTAAAAAATAATGACCTCGAACTTGACATCACCGTAGCTCCACAGCACACGCTTGGGCGGGCTATCCACTTCGATTCAGCACTAATTCCGCACTAACTTGTTTTTTATTTTCCAGTAGTATCAATATAGATCACTATAGACTAGAAAATTAAGGGGTATTTTGTTACTCTTTATAGAAAATGGTCAATTATGGAAAATTCAACTTGGACGGATGTTTATTTAACAAAAGTCATTGAACCTCAACACCTTGAAAGCAAAGTAAATGCCCTTCGGAAGGCCGGCAAAACTATTGCTACCTTAAATGGATCGTTTGATTTAATGCATGCCGGACATTTACACATCATTTATGAAGCATCAAAAAAGGCAGATGTGTTAATTGTAGCTTTAAATAGTGATGCATCCATTAAAAAATATAAAAGTGCCGACCGACCCATTATTAAACTTAACGATCGCATACAAATGATGGCAGCCCTTGGATTTGTAGATTACGTGACATGGTTTGATGAAACGGATCCTTGTAAAATTTTAGATACCATCAAACCAAACGTACATGTTAACGGTCAGGAGTATGGTGCAGATTGTATTGAATCTGAGATTGTTAAGTCAAATGGAGGGGAAATCTTCATCGTCCCTTTAGTCCCCGGCCTATCAACCTCAGAGATCATAAAAAAAATTGAAAAGATTTTAGCTTAAAGGTTTTAAATTATGCGAATTATTTACACTTCTAATAACGCAAAAGAAAGCACTATTTTTTCAAACTTTTTAAAAAGTAAGGGAATTGAAAATCAGCTTGAGATCGACACAGGCAGAGACTGGGGGAGCCCTGACTACGGAAATACAGTCTGTCGTATATGGGTTATAGATGAAGATTACTTAGAAGATTCATTGAAGTGGACGGAAGAATTTAAAAAAGATCCAAGCAATCCCCTCTTTACCATATTAGAAAACCCCTTAAAAGGCATACTTGAACCAATTGAGCAGGCAATGAAAAAAGCAAATTCTGAAGAAGATGTACCAACAGAGACTCTTGGTCCTATTACCCTTTACATTACAATGACATGTATTTTGCTTTTTCTACTAGCATCAATGACAACACCGCAATTCACTGCAGTTCCAAAAAATGCGCCTCATACTCCTTTTGGTACGGCTCCTATCAATAAAACTTTGATGTATGATTATCCAAAAGCTTTTGAGCAGGTTGATGAAATCATTAAAACCAACGGTTTAGAAAAAACTGAAGATTTATCCAAACTTCCAATTAATACATTTAATAAAGTTAACCAAACTCCCTATTGGAAAGGTGTTTATGAAAAAGTTATACTTTACTTACAAAATAATAAAGCAAAAATAAATTTTGATGCACCGATGTTTGAAAAGCTCAAAGAAGGTCAATATTGGCGCCTTTTCACCCCCGCACTTTTGCACGGTACAATATTCCATATTTTCTTTAATTTGTTTTTATTTGTTATTCTCGGAAAAAAAATGGAAAAAAAGCTAGGGAGTTTTCAGTTTCTTCTTTTCATAATCATCACAGCCATTTTTTCAAACACTGCACAATATCTTATGTCTGGGGTCAATTTTTTAGGCATCTCAGGCGTTATTTGTGCAATGATTGGTTTTATTTTCATGAGGCAACGATTTGCACCTTGGGAAGGGTATCAATTTACATCCATATCTTTGGGATCTGTCTTAGTATTTATTGGGATGATGCTAATCTTACAACTTTTTGCTTTTGCCTATGAAGTCCTATCCAAAGAAGTCATCACTGCGGGCATTGCCAACACTGCCCATATAGCAGGGCTCTTCATTGGAGCCCTTATTGGGCTGACAAACATATTTAAATTAAAAAACTAACGGTATTTAATGAGCGCTCGTGACCTAATTATTCTTGGTTGTTCAAGTCAACAACCAACACGCTACAGAAACCACGGAGCTTACCTATTTCGCTGGAATGATGAGGGCCTTTTATTTGATCCAGGCGAAGGAACTCAACGCCAATTCATCCATGCAAACGTTGCACCCACCGCAGTGACGCGTATTTTTGTCTCTCATTTTCATGGGGATCACTGCTTAGGATTAGGATCCATGCTTATGCGGTTAAACCTCGATAAAGTCACCCATCCAATTCACTGCTATTACCCTGCCTCCGGCAAAAAATACTTTGACCGCCTAAGGTACGGAACAATCTACCACGAAATAATTCATGTCGTAGAGCATCCTGTTTCTGAAGAAGGTCTTGTTGAAGATGATGGGAAATTTCGCATTGAAGCCACTTTTTTAGAACATGGCGTTGATAACATCGGCTGGCGCATCAGTGAACCTGACACAAGAAAATTTGAAAAAGAACTTTTAAATAAATTTGGTGTCCATGGCGCTCAAGTTAAGGAACTTCAGGAAAAAGGAGTTATTAACGTTGAAGGTAAAGACATTTATTTAGATGATGTAAGCACTATCAGAAAAGGCGATAGCATTGCAGTTGTTGTTGATACCAGATACTGCCAAAAAGCAATCGATATTGCCAAAGGTGCAAAAGTATTACTCGCAGAAAGTACCTATCTTGAAGAACATAAAGATTTAGCTCATAAGCATTTTCATATGACGGCAAAGCAGTCGGCAACTATTGCCAAGCAAGCCGGTGTTGAAAAGCTAATCTTGACACATTTTTCAGCGAGGTACCAATATTTAAAAGACTTTGAGGTTGAAGCTCGAACAATTTTTCCTAATACTGAAGCTGCAGATGATTTGAAAGTTTTTCAATTCCCTAAAAACCCAAAAAAGATGTAGGATGTAGTACTTTTAAGAAAACAAAAGTTTCAGATTTTTATCAGTTGAACTGGGCAATTTTTTACCCCGGCAGGGGTAATACAAATTAAAGGGTGAATGATGTTTGAACAGGCAAAACAGCAATTTCTCAAATACCTTGAAGTTGTAAAAAACACCTCGGAACATACCCTAAGAAATTATGCAATCGATTTAAACGATTTTAAAGCCTATCTTGAAAAAGAAGAAAATATTTCCCTAGAAACTATTAGCAGAAAAACATTACGTGGTTTTTTAACTCATTTGAGTGAAAAGGCCAAAGCTAAAACCACCATTGCAAGACGCATATCGTCTCTTCGCTCATTTTTTAAATTTGCATATTTACAAAAATTGATTTTGCATAATCCAATTGAAGATTTAGAAAGCCCGAAACTTGATAAAAAAATTCCCGCTCCACTAGCTTATGAACACGTTTTAAGACTTTTTGATGAACCTGATCTTTCTACACTACTTGGATTTCGAGATCGTGTAATTATGGAGCTTTTTTACAGCTCTGGACTTCGTATTCAAGAACTTGCGTCATTAAACCGAGAAGATTTTGATCCAAATACCTACCTGATAAAACTTAAGGGAAAAGGGAAAAAAGAACGCATTGTTCCTATCACAAAAAATGCTACCGACTGGATTGTCAAATACTTGAATCATCCTGAACGACACTCCATCGTCAATGGACATTTTGCAGAAATTGACAACAGAGCAGTCTTTTTAAATAAGCTTGGCAGCAGATTAACAACACGATCAATCGATCGCAATTTCGAAAGGTACCTTACAGCAAGTGGTCTTGCCGGTAAAATCACCCCGCATACCATCAGACACACCATCGCCACCCATTGGCTTGAAAACGGAATGGACTTAAAAACAATCCAGGTCATCCTAGGGCATACTTCCCTTACAACCACCACCATTTACACCCAAGTCTCCCCTCACCTAAAGAAAAAAGCCTACGACAAAGCCCACCCAAGAGCCAAATAAAATATTAAGAAAATGCCGGTCTTTCAGACCTCAATTTTGTACTTTGCAATACCCAGGCCTCCGCTTCGCTTCGAACCTGGGCTATCATATGACGGCCTTTCAGGCCTCAGCAAGATTTATCGAAGGATTAATAACAAAAATTTAAGGATTTTGTTGCTAGGCCCAAAGGGCCGTCATATGATAGCCCAGGTTCGGAGCGAAGCGGAGGCCTGGGTATTGCAAAGTACAACATTGAGGTCTGAAAGACCGACATTTAACTATTTTGATGGAATTTGAAGTTGCAGTCTCTTAGGTAGGTCTCTAAATCAAATCCTGGACCGACAAACTGGTGTATGATTCTTGCCGGATGGATGTTGTGATTTTTTTGTAAAAAGGTAGCAATGCTTGTTCGATATTTTTCCTCACAATCTTCTGTGTGGCTATGACCTACTCTTACAATAATATCTGAATCATAGTTATTCAAAGCAGAATGGATATTTTTAGCCATACTTACATTTCTCATTGTTGACATATAAGCTAAACAAGGTATTTCATTTCTGAAAATCTTCGAAATATTTTCAAAATATGGTCTATATTCCGGAGAATTTTTTAGAATTAAACTAACTTGTACGTTGAGAAAAACTGTAGAAAAATAAGAAATTTCGGGTATAGAGTTAAAAAACTCCTTAGCAATACTTATAAGGCTCTCCACATTTTCAACGGTTGCAGGAGTATCTTCGGTGGAACTAAAATCTTTATATAATTTTGTGGAAGCCGGAAAAGTTCGTTCAGAAATTGCTTTAAGTGAAATTGAATTAATTTCCCCCTCTTGATCAAATTTATCTTCAAGCTGATTCTTTAGTTCGTTAAAAATGAATTGTAAGCATGATGAAAAGTATTAAAATAAGTTCTAAGCGCAAAAATTCCATTCTTGAGTATTTTATTTTCGTGAATTATCCTCATACGAACGAATTCTGCCCCTGTTTCTTGACAAGCGTTATAAATTTTAAGATCTTTCAATTGTGGCACCATACCCCCGACCTCTTAAATTGACGAGTCCTCCAACGGTAAATGAAATTCATTAATTCCAATATGAAAAGCATTAATAGCCTCATCTAAAGCAATAAGTCTTTTTAAAGAGGTTAACTCCAAAATTTTTTGGTAAGTTTCAGCGGCCTCTTTTGAGGTGTGGTTTTCTGCAAGGATGATTACTCGGTTTTCTTTTGCTGGAAGCATAGTATTTTGACAAAAGATTATTTCATTACATAAACTCATTTATTTTTTCCTTTTCTTTATAATTACATATAAGATACCGCATAACATTTTATTTAAAAAGTAAAAAAAAATTCATTTAATAAATACAACAAAGCTACCATTTTTCGTTTAAATAAATAACAGTGTATATTAAAATATTAACTTACACTAAATTAAGCACCTAATGATTTTTTTTGGAAAAAATAATTTACATTAAAAAGATATTTAAATAGGATTCGAATTTTAAACTTATTTAATCGAGGATGCATTTATGTTAAAAAAAAATCTTATTACTCTTTCTTTAAGCTTATCTGTTATCAGCCCTGTTATGTTATCTGCACAAGATACAGGCGTAGTGATAAAAAGAGATGCTGTCGATGAGACTTTTAATTCAAAAATGGATGCTGCACTACAAAAAGCAGAAGCTGATGTGCAAAAAGCCTATGTTGGGGCAACAACCCGAGAAAATATGCCAACTTGGGACAGTAAAGTATTTTTAGAAAATGCTGCCGTTCAGCTTGAAGTGAAAAGAACATTGGTCAATAATTTCAAAGGAACAGCCTCTCTACAAAGCGCTGCTGTAAGAGCTAAACTTCTTGAGGTATTGGATAAATCGATTGTCACACAAGCTGATTTAGAAGAACTCCAAAGCTTGGTAAATCAGGAAAAGGAAAGGCTTAACACGACAAAGTAAATTCAGCTATGTCAATTGTGGGTTTACAAGGTTTAAATGAAAGGCGATGTATAGGGCATGTGCCATATTTTTCGATGGCTTCTATATGCTTTTTAGTCCCATAGCCTTTATGGTCTTTAAAACCATATTGCGGCCACATTTCATGAAATTCACGCATGAGTTGATCGCGTGTCTCTTTTGCAATAATGGATGCGGCTGCAATCGTTTGAGATTTGGTATCCCCCTCAATGATTTTTTCTGATGGAATATTGAGGTAAGAAATATTCATCCCATCGACGAGCAAATAATCTGGAACAAGAGGCAATTTATTGACCGCCATTTTCATGGCCTTAATGGTTGCCTGATAAATATTTAAGTGATCAATTTCTATGTGGGAAATTTCTCCGACACCATATGAGACTTGACTATGGCTTGTTAGTTTGATGAAGAGTTCTTTTCGCTTATCCTCAGATAGCTGTTTGCTATCGTTGATACCTTCAAAATAGACACCTTCTTCTATGATGCACGCACAAGCCACCACAGGACCTGCAAGTGGACCACGTCCTGCTTCATCAATCCCTGCAATAAATTTAAATCCGTTGGCTTTTGCAACCTGTTCATGCTTTAAAAGCTTCACAAGGCGTTTCATTTCTGTTTTATCAATATTCGATTTTGGCACTACAGGATTCTCTATTTGAACAGACAAAAAAT
>JBBSJT010000020.1:0-26792 GCA_038257035.1 Chlamydiia bacterium | reverse complement strand
GATAATATCCTGCCGCGAAGCGATCCTGCCGCGTCAGCGATCCTGCATATCCTGTAAAAAATCTGATTGATATAATTCAAATGGGACCAACATTGGTTTTGCATCAGTGTGTAAGCGATTAGGGGAGGTGGGATTTTTTTATTTCGCGCCATTTGTTGA
The DNA here is from genome assembly GCA_038257035.1 of Chlamydiia bacterium. Classification (GTDB taxonomy): domain Bacteria; phylum Chlamydiota; class Chlamydiia; order Chlamydiales; family Parachlamydiaceae; genus JBBSJT01. Next base: position 26,633 of record JBBSJT010000020.1, on the reverse strand, counting down.
CGATTTGTGCAGCTAAAGGTGCTGCAGCCCAGCCGTATGAGCCATATTTTAAATATACAACTACAACAAGTTCCGGTTTTCCTTGATTGTCTTTAAATACGATCGTATCTTTTGAGAGACCCATAAAATCAGATTCAAAGGCTATTCCCCCAAACCATATATGAGAATAAAGATTAGTTCCGTTTTCAAGATCTAAGTTAATGTTTTCGGTTGATTCCGAAGTGCTGGTTTTGCCAATAAATTGATCTTTTATTTCTACGTAATCACTGATAGCTTTAGGGTAGTCTTTGTAGAGCCTTGTTAAACTTGGTAGATTGGTTTTTATTTGCTTATCAACGACAAGCCGCATCCCCTCCAACAATAAACCACGAACGACATCCGGCATAAAACAGAAGCGTTGAATTTTAGGGCTAATTTCTTCGATTCTATTATGATTATTCATTAAATCGTTTGCAACTTTCATTTTTACAATATTCGGTTTAAAAATTTTGCCGCCATTTGCAATCGCAGAGATAAATACCGCTGTTTGAAGTGGCGTTACAACTAGCGTGTGCTGGCCGATTGCTGTGGCATATAATCCTGTTCGATTGTTATTCAAATCAGTTGGAAGTTTGCCTGAAAGCTCGGCTATTAGATCAATTCCTGTTTTGCTGCCAAATGAAAATAGCTTTGCTGCTTTTAAAAGATCGTCAGGTGAATTTAGAAGATCTCCTGCAAGGAGTGAAAAGTAGGGATTGCTAGAAGTTTCTATTGCCCGTACGAGATCTATTCTGCCAACTCCGGCTCTTGAGCTTTTAAGAAGTCTTCCACCTTTATAACTTCTTGGAATAGGTGTTCCATCTTGAAAAAAACCTAAAGAAATGTCATTTCCATGACGATGGGTGGCATCTACAATTTCAAGTGGGTTTAATTCTTTAAATGTGGGATTTTCTTTATCAAGTTTTTGATATTTTTGAACGAGCGTTTCGTAGGCAGTTACCAACTTGAAAATTGAACCTTGGGTTGCAGCTTGTCGAAAACTTTGTGACCTTCCATATCCAAAACCATTTTTTGGATAAAACGCTGCTGCTAAATGCTTTTCAATTTGCTCACCATTTTGATTTCTTCTTAAATAGCGGTATGAACCAAGTAAAGGTCTGTTTAGATCATGAAAACTGCGTAATGTTGTTAGAAAAAGAGGAACCGTTTCATTTTTTAGGCTTTTAACAGAATCTTTTAAAGTATCATATGCTCCTTTCCAGAAGAGAGAAGCATGAGCGCCATTTTCAAGCTCTTTATACCAATTTTTAAAATGTTCAATATAAGGATTTAGATCTTCTTTAAAATGATTATTTTGATGGCCTGTTAAAAATAAGGAAATGAGCATTAAGTGATTTTCTTGCCAAAAAGTTTTAAACATCTCTCTTTCTTGGGTGTCTAAGTAATCAATGTAGGATTTTTGGTATTGTTTTGCTTGTTTTTCGGCTATTCTTTTCTCTTTTAAAAAAGACTTTTCATTTAATTTTCTCCATTCAACAAAACTTAATTCATGAAAAAGCTCACGGCTCATATTTCTTACTACATCAACAACTGTAATCATAGAGGCTGAGGCATTGCGGTATGAAGATAAGCTTAACTGCCTAATTTCAGTAAGAAGTTCATCAGTAAAAAGATGAGCCGGCACTAAGACCCTGCATAAATCAACCAGAAGAATTTTGTCATAATTATTGGGTATCTCCAAGAAGGTGTTATCAACTTTTTTTTTGATTTCGTTGATTTCAGTGCTATTTTTTTCTAGGTTCTTTTCTAAGGCAAGTTTGATCTCTTCGCTTATCGTTTTTTTATGTTGGACATGGGGAGCATCCGGATACAGAGCATTGATTGCATAATATGCGTTGGCTTCGTTAGTCAAATCAAGAAGTTTTTCTACATTTTTTTGTAAAAAAACCGCACTTTCTAAGTTTTCCATTCTAAGAAGTTGGCTATGGACTTCATTTGTTTTTGGAAGGATAAAATCAAGATAAGTATTGAGATCCATCAAGCGTTCATCTTCGAAAAATTCTGATTTTTGATCATCAAAACGTTCTCTTTCCAGTGTTCTTTTTTGATCCCAAATTTCACCAAGATAAGAATCGCTTTCAAACCAGCGATTGATGTGAGAGCGTTTTTTTCTATTTATATCGGGGTCTTGAGATGTGATAAAATCGTTTGGGTTAAATCTTGGATAAGAGGCAAGGGCGATGACTTCCCCATTGTTTGGATCCATTGCAACAATGGCACCCCCTTTTATCCAGGGTTGTCTTAGCGAAAGAAGTGTTTGCTTTGTTTTACTCGATAAATGCGCCTGCCTGATGCGCTCATTTTTAGCTAAAAGCTCTTCTGCAAATTCTTGAAGTTCAGATGATATGGTTAATAAAATGCGCTGGCCGGAAAGTGGTTTTGTTTTTCCCGGCAGCTCGCGAAGAAAATTTCCTCGGGAATCAGAATAAAAACTTTTTCTTCCCTGATATCCCCTTAAGCTATCTTCAAAAGAGCCTTCTATGCCTATTTTTCCGACATAATCATTAATGGTGTAAGCATTTGCTTCAAGCTCTTTTAAACGTTGCATGGCAGAATCAATACTTGCAATCCCTAAGGGTAAATCGGGGTGATCATCTTTTTCAGGATCATTTAAGAAATTTTTTAAATTTTTAATCTCCTGCATGATCTTTTCATATTCGGGTTTGTTGATGGCTCCCATGAAACCAATGATATCGCCCGCCACTTGATTTTTGGGGTAATCTCGTTTTGGAACACATTGAACATGAATTCCCGGCCAATCTTTTTGCATCATTTTTAAACGGTAATAACATTTTTCTGAAATTTCGTCTTTAATTACATAGGGAAATTGATGGTAGAATGAGGCTTTTCCGTAGATCAAATCTTCGATTCTTAAGGGATCAAGATTAAGCTCTTCTGCCAAAAGATCGGACATTTTTTTGATGTATTCTTTTCGCTTGTAGCGTTTTATTGGTTTATCGCTGCCATTTTTTTCCCAGGCGATGGCAGGAATTTGTAAAAGTTCAGAGTAAACCACCCCTGCCTGATATTGAATTTTATTAATAGCAAGAGGGATGTTAAAGCGATCTCGAATTGTTCCTCTTCTTGCCGGTTCCATGACAGTTTTAGTCTGGGGTTTTCTTGAATCTTCTAAGTTTTGATCGTATTGAATGACAGAAAGATACCAAATTCTAAAAAGAATAAGTATTAATGAAAGGAGTAGGATGTTGAGAATCCTATTGGCTTTTTCGGGAATGTTGGGACTGCCGGTGCTGGTTCTATAACTTTTTGTGCGATTCTTCGGCATGTTGTTTTAGGATTAGTGTAAAAGCCTAGTTTATGTTGCCGGAAGAGTAAAATTCAAGAAAAATAAAAATAATGAAAAAAACGTTTGCAAAAAAAAGTGGAGAATTGACATAATAGTCACTTATAACAATCGTTATCAATATGCGCCTGTAGTTCAGTGGTAGAACTGTAGCCTTCCAAGCTACTAGCGTCAGTTCGATTCTGACCAGGCGCTTTTTTTTGTCTAAATACTTAATCAATCTAAATCTGTTTGTTTTATTTTTGTTTAAGTATAAATATTATTAACCAAGACTGAATTTAATCTATAGGATTAAATGCCGATCGTCAACATAAAGGGACAAGGCTTGGCACATCAACCTTCACACCAACCTCTAACAATTAAAGAATTACTAGAGGCCGGAGCTCATTTTGGGCACCAAACACGCCGTTGGAATCCAAAAATGAAAAGATTCATTTTTGAAGCTCGTAACGGAATTTACATCATTGACCTTGCAAAAACTCTTCAACAAGTTAGAGCAGCCGTAGAAGTCATACAAAAAGTTGTCGCACAGCACAAGACAATTCTTTTTGTTGGAACTAAAAAACAGGCTAAAATTGTTGTTCGTGAACTTGCAGAATTATGCGATGAGTTTTATGTCTGCGAGCGCTGGCTTGGCGGAATGTTAACTAACCTAAGCACGATTCGTCAATCTGTTAAAAAATTAGAATCTGTTGAAAAACGCATTTCAACACAATCTCAACATTTGACTAAAAAAGAATTGTCTTTATTGACAAAAGATCAAGTCAAACTAGATAAAACACTTTCAGGTATCCGTACAATGCGCAAGCCTCCGGGTCTTGTTATTGTTGTCGATCCTAGCCGTGAGCATTTGGCTGTTTCTGAAGCTAACAAACTTGGTATTCCTGTAATGGGCCTTGTCGATACAAATTGCGATCCGGATCCTATCCAACACGTTATCGCTTGTAATGACGATGCTCTAAAAAGCATTAAGTTGATCTTACAAACACTTGCGCAAGCAATTGTTGATAAGAAAAACGAAATGAGAGTTTCCTTTGATAAAGGAGATGAGGGTGATGAACTAGATGATGAAGAAGAAGGCATCCGTTTACGTGTAGAGCAAGATGAAATTGAAATGACGAAAAAGGACTAAGCTATGACATCGACAGTGACACCAAACATGATTAAAGAATTGCGCGAGCGTACTGGCGTTGGCATTGGTAAGTGCAAAGAAGCTCTTGAGGAAGCAAAAGGCGATATGGACCTTGCAATTGCAAATCTTCGCAAGGCCGGTATTGCATCTGCTGTGAAAAAAGAAGGGCGCAGTGCTAACGAAGGCATGATTGCTGTTTTTGAAAACAATGATCGCGTTGCTATTGCAGAAATTAATGCTGAAACAGATTTTGTTGCTAAAAACGATCGTTTTCAAGCGTTCATGAAAGATGTTGTTGAAGAAATGGCGTTGACAAATCCGGCATCATTAGAAGATTTTTTAAATCAAAAATCATCTAAAGATCCTTCTTTAACAATTGACCAACTTCGTGCAACAGTCATTCAAGCGATTGGCGAAAATATTCAAATCAGACGCTTCTTAGTTCTTCCTAAAACTGCTGATCAATCAATTGGAACATATTCCCACCTTGGTGGTAAAATTGTAACTCTTGCTGTAATCGAAGGAAGCAATAACCAAGTAGCTTTGGCAAAAGATATCGCTATGCATATTGCAGCTGCTTCTCCTGATTATCTTTCTGCTGACAAAGTACCGGAAAGCATTATTGCCGGTGAAAAAGATGTCGCAGCAGGCCAAATGGCAGGAAAACCAGAGAACATGCTTGAAAAAATTATAGAAGGCAAATTAAAGGCTTTTTATGATCAAGTATGCTTAGTCAATCAAAAGTATATTAAAGATGATCGTATGACGATTACAGAACTTGTTGACCAACATGGTAAACAAGAAGGCAAGCCTTTAAAACTTGTCCAATTCATCAGATGGGTTGTAGGTCAATAGCCTATCCTTTTTTGTTTGTAAACCCGTCCTTTGCTGTAAAGCAAAGGGCGGGTTTTTTTTTGCCCTCAAACCACCGCAAAGCTGAACAGCTACTCTATGAAAAAATACGTTTTTAAACCTTATAGTAAAATTTTCCCTGAGCTTTTTGAGAAGGAAAAAGAAAGAATTTTAGCTTATATCAAAGGGCTACTCATAATTGAACATGTAGGAAGTACCGCAATTGCGAATTTAGGAGGAAAAGGAATAATTGATATAGCTATAGCAGTCAATAAAAAGGACATAGATTTCTTATCAAAGCAACTTCAAGATTTAGGTTATGAATACAGGCCAACTTTTAGCACCCAAGACAGGCTTTATTTTATTATCTATCAATCAGATTCAGAGGAAGAAGCTAGAAGATATCACATTCATTTGACCTCCTGAAAATAGTGAATGGAAAGAATTTTTAGAATTCAGAGACTATTTGAGAATTCATCCAAAAGAGCTTAAGGAATATGAAGAATTAAAACGTCAGGCAGCTTTTGAAGCAAATCATGAGGGTGAGCGCTATAGAAAAATTAAAGAACCTTTTTTGAGAAAATCCGCTCCTTAGTCAAAAGCAAAATTTAATTCCCAATGAGTATCTCTTCGATGATATATCTTAAAAGATATAATCCCATAAATATTTAATGAGCAGCATAATGAATGTTAAGTCACTTAGTGTTTAATATAATGAACGTTAAGATTCTGAAAAAATCATAAAGGCAATAGAAAGTTCATTTCAGGTTTTGGTATTATTCATTGTTTTTCAATTCTACAGATTTTATTGTTGAGGTATCCAAATCTAGTTGATGTGAAAGGAAGTTTGAAGGACTAACAATGTGTCTGCCACTTTTTGTTTCAAGTTCTTTTCTTGCATTTCCTGCAATCTTTCCACCTGACTGGGCAGCCTCTTTATTTTCTTGAAAACCTTGGGCATCTTTTTGAATGGTGATTTCTGTGGTAGATGCTTCACCTAGCATTGTGAATATTAATTCCAAATCAGTCATATGATCACGAAGATTTTCCCTTTTGAGGCTTTTTAATTTTTTATGCTCGGATGGTTTCAGTCCAAAAGTAGCCTCTGATATTTCTGCAGTTAGAATAGCATATTCTCGTTGTTCATTGATTCCTCTATGGCCCCACTCATTCGTTAGTGTTTCTCGGATTGCAATTCCACGCATCCTTTTCTCTATCCAATCATCAGGATATCCTTTTGCCTGATAAGTTGCCCTTATTCTCTTAGAAGCAAGCTCGGGATCTTCAATTTCTTGGATGCGATCATAACCCACTTTAGCTAACCATTTTTTAAAGGGTTCAGCTTTTGGAGAAGGAATTGACTGAATAATTCGAAAGATCCCTTCTGTGTTGGCACAATTCAAATTTTGCATACCGCCGGGTGTTTCAATAGAAAGGGGGGTGACAATTTGTCCCCACCCTTCAGAAAGTGCAGAATCCCTTGTTCTCATTTTTTTTATATAGTCAGTAGAATTTGATGTATCTACCAAAGCTTCAACTATATCTTTAACAGCAAACCACCACTGATTATTGTGAAAGACACGTCGGATATTTTTATTTTTAAAAACAATCATATGTTGATTGGTATCGATTTCTTTTGTCATATATCTCCTTTACTTTTTATTATTGGAGGATGCTTCTAATAGATATTCGAGGCAAATGTAGTTGTTATTGGTTTTGTGGTTAGGATCTTCGAAAGGATTATCATCTTTTTTAAAGCCAAGAGATGTGTACATTTTTATCGCTGAATCATTGGTTGGACGGACAAAAAGAAATATGCGTTTTGTTAAAGGTAGAATTTTTGTGACAAGGCTCATTAACATTTTTTCTAAATTTAGATTGGGTTTAACAAAAAAGTTAATTACTTTTACGTCGCCAAAAGGCAAGGAAGGTGTAACTGTAAATATAATAAAGCCTTGAGCTTCACCATTGTTGGATTTAATTTTAGCGAAGAAATGAACGTCATTCAAGAGAGGTTTAAGGGCTTCACCATAAACTGAAAGATCTGTACTATAAAATTGAGTGATGGAAGTCTTGATTGCATCAGAGATTGCATCCCAATCGGCCATTGTAGTGCCATTTGCTAGTTGAGGAAGACTTGACATTAGAAAAACTTCGTTTGAGGCAGATTCTGGATTTGCTTTTAAAAATGTAAGTTCGCTTAAAGTAAGTTCTGTAATTGCAAATTCTACAAGCTCTTTTTTGAAAAGGGCAAGTTCGGCTGAAAGAATATTACCCTTCATCCATTCTAAAATGAAAGAATTTCCCTTATCATCATTTAAATTAAAACTATTTTGATGAGTCGAAGTTTCATTTGCATAGTCAATCCATTTGAGCGATTGTAAGTTATTCATTTTAATCCTTTAGGTGTCAAATTAAATAGGATATTAACTCATAATAACTATATCGTCAAATGGATAATAATTTGTTAAGGATGGTTTTTTTTAATGATTGCTTCCATGGCATTTATGCCCATCAATTTCATGTAATTTTCATATAAATCTGCAAGGGGATCTTCCATTTGATCAAGTGATTTTATCGTTGTAAGTATTAAAGCATTTTTATGAATCGTATTTTTTAAATCATTTTTAAGATTTTCAACTAAAGCTTCATGATCTTTTTGAGTCTTAGCATATGCAATAAATCGTGCGCTTAAGACAAAATAAGACTTGCCTACGTAGTTCATGGTATCAAAGATGGGATCTATAAGATCTATGAAATTTTCTTCGATGAAATCTTTTTCTTTATAAGAGTCAATTCTGCTCTTTGATAGTTTTAATTTTTTTTGTAAATCATTTACGAATGAATCACATTTTTCACAGCCAAAAATATTTGCTGAACAGATTATTAATAAAGATAAAATATATTTTAACATGGAATTCCTTTTTGTGTTTTTTTAGAGACAGTGGGTTATAAGCTTAATAAATTTAATCGTTTAGGTCAATCTCTAATCATAAACCAGAGTTCCAATGTTACGTAGTTGTTTGGCTATAAAATATGAAAAATGAAAAAAAATACATTAAATTAAAATTTTATGTTGATCGTAAAAAGGCAGATATGTAAATGTATTTTTTAGAGAGTTAGTTTGTTTTTTTATGCTTTCTAACTGTTCTCAAGTCAACATAGGTTTGGGAGCATATTTTAACTGTACAACAATTAAGTAGGCTAAACATGAATAAAATTTTTCTTTTTGTTATATTGCTTTTTAGTAATCTAGCAACTACTCAAGCAATAGATGTTCAAGGACGCGTTGCTTATTTCATTCCTCAAAATCACCATGTACGTTCGTTTTATGCAAAGGGTCTTCCTGAGTATGAAGTAGAGATCGCTGCACCAATGAGTTCATTTTCTTGTCTTAACACTTGTGATGAAGATTGGGCTGCTTGGACTAACTTTAGTTTCTATCAGAAAAAAGGGAATAATTCTTGCGAACAATACTCATCTAAATTAACAAATTGGGCCCTTAACTTTGGTGTAAAACGTTATTTCAGTGGATGCATGCCATGTTCTTTTGATAACTTACGTCCATACGTTGGTTTTGGAATCGGCTTTGCTCACTTAAAACTTAACAATCATTCATGTTATGGATGCTCCGACAATAACCATAATGGTAAATATGGATTTGCACTTCTTGCAAAATTAGGTTTTGAGTATCAAGTTACTTGTAATTTATTCCTCGATTTTTTTGCAGATTATAGTGGCAACTGGTTTAAAGCTAACCACTCATCACAAGGTTGTTTTTCTAATCGTTGTGTAAATACTGGTGGATTGAAGCTTGGTGCAGGACTTGGTTACCGCTTCTAGATTTGTTAAATTTTTTAAGAAGCACCGGATTAGTTTGGTGCTTCTTATAGGTTAAAACATTGTACAATATTTTTATTTTTAAAATTTCTTTTCCTAAGTTGTTAATCTCAAGGTCAAAGAAAAGAAAATCAAAAAAATTGAATTAAGATAGTTTATATGTTGATAGAAGATTACTGAATTTATAAATTTATTTTTTAGAAGGTTAATTTGTATTTTATCCTTTCTAACTGTGCTCAAAGGTCCCTTTACAATTACTAGGTTTTAAGGGTTATTTTAACTGTAGAATTAATGTAGGCTAAACATGAATAAAATCTTTCTTTTCGCTATACTGCTTTTCAGTCATCTAACGACTGCTGAATGCTTAGATGTTCAAGGGCGCGTTGCTTATTTTGTGCCTCAAAATCACAATATCCGTTCCATTTATGCAAAGGGACTTCCTGAATATGAAGTAGAGATTTCTACTCCAATCAATGCTTTTTCTTGCCTTTGTGAATGTAACGATGATTGGGCCGGTTGGACTAATTTTAGTTTTTATCAGAAAAAAGGTCATTCAAGAGGATGTGAGGAATATTCGACTAAAATGACAAATTGGGCACTTAATTTCGGTGTTAAACGCTATTTTAGTGGGTGTTTACCATGTTTCTTTGATGACTTCCGTCCTTACCTTGGTTTTGGAATTGGATTTGCTCGAGTGAAATTTAATGATCGCTCACCTTTTGTACGTAATCATATTAGTAAATATGGATTTGCACTTCTTGGAAAATTAGGTTTTGAATATCAAATTACATGTAACTTATTCCTTGATCTTTTTGCTGACTATAGTGGCAACTGGTTTAGATCACCTCATTCAAATGGTTGTACTACAACACGTTGTATTAATACAGGCGGATTGAAACTTGGAGCTGGAATAGGCTACCGCTTCTAAAGCTATCTTTAAAACAGCACCAGGTTATCCTGGTACTGTTTAAAAGTAATTCTAAAACTCTAAGTTTTTTTGGTTTTATTTTCGTGGATTATCTTGATGATTTTGTGAATTTCTGAATACTTTTTTTGGTCTGAATAATTTGCTTTAGTTATGGAATCTTTCACAATTTTAGAAGATTTTTCCAAGTAGATATTAGCTATATTTTCCCAAGGCTCTTTGCGACCTTCATAGAGTTCACATATAACTGATGGAAATTTATTTTTGGTAGCTTCAATAACTGCATGACCACACAAATCGTTAGAAATATTACCTTTGGATAAAAGATATTTTACGATGTGGCTTTGTCCAAATGCTGCGGCTTTAAAAACTGCCACTTGGTAAGAAATTGGTAATTCATGGGGTGGATAATTTAAACTCTGTTTCATGATTTTTTTTACAACTTCAAGATTACCATATTTTGCAGCTTCAACAAATTGCTGACTGGGTTGTGTAATCATTACAATGTCAGGGTAACACCAAGGACAGGTTGGATTTTCAATTTGTTTTGCATTCCATAGTTTTTCACATTCTTTATCATGTAAAATATGGGTCTCAAAATTCCCGCGACTATATTCAATTTCTTTATGTATTATATTAAATGATCCATCACAGGGTTGATAGCAAGCAGCGCATTTAAAACCCGATCTAATTATATCTAAATTCATAAAAACCCCCTTAATTTAAAATGCGCACTATAACCTAAAAAATAAATTATTGTAAACATTTCTAAATAATAACAGGTATTAGTGGGGATTTTAAAGGACTAAAAGGACAGATCCACCGTCTTGATAGTATTTTCAAAATAAGTTAATTAGTCTTAAAGATATGACAAAAAGGGTAAAGTCCTCCTTTTAGTCCTTTAAAATCCCCATAAAAAAAAGAAAAATTATACTTTATTGAAAAAGATGGAAATGTCTTGCTGAAAAAGGCTTGATTTTTTAAACTTTCGTACTTTATGGGGTGTTAGCTCAATTGGTAGAGCGCAACGATGGCATTGTTGAGGTCAACGGTTCGATTCCGTTACACTCCATTATTTAAGATTATAGGTGTTAATATGTCTTTTTTTGATTCAATTGACACACTCCCTGAAGATCCTATCTTTAGCTTACAGGCTGCATTTGCTGCCGATAAGCGTCCTAAAAAAATCAATTTAGCTATTGGCACTTACAAAGACTCCAGAGGCCAATCGACTGTTTTAACCTGTGTCCAAAAGGCAGAAAAATCGATTTTAGAAGCCTCATTAATAAAAGACTACCTTCCAATTGCAGGCGAAAAAAATTATATTTTTGAAACATCAAAGTTGATTTTTGGTGAAACTCCAAAAACGACCGATGGTACAATTTTTGGTGCGCAAACTGTCGGAGGCACTGCAGCTCTTGCCATATGCGGTGAATTTTTTGCAAAAAATAATCAAAATAAAACGATCTACATTCCTAACATGACATGGGTCAATCATACGCTTGTTTTTAAAAGAGCCGGTTTAAATGTAGAGACTTATCCTTATTATAATCATTCAGATCATAAATTTGATTTTGCCAAAATGTGCGAAAGAATCAAACAAATGCCAAAAGGCTCCATCATTCTTTTACACGGAACCTGTCACAATCCTACAGGTTTAAATCCAACTTTTGAAGAGTGGAGAGAGCTTTCTTCTCTTATTAAAGCTTCCGGTATTATTCCTTTATTTGATTTGGCGTATCATGGTTTTGGTATCTCTTTAGAAAAGGATGTTGAACCCATTCGCTATTTTGTTGAGATGGGTCATGAGTTATTTGCCGCCTACACTTATTCAAAAAATATGGGCTTATATGGTGAGCGGGCAGGAGCTTTATTTGCCGTATTGAATGAGAGTCAAAAGACATCAAAAATTGGCACCCATTTAAAACAGATTATTCGCGGAATCTATTCTAATCCCCCTTTGCAGGCAGCACGCATTGTTACAGCTGTTCTAGAAGATGAAGAATTAAAAAAAGAATGGACCTTAGAGCTTAAGAATATGAAAGAGCGCATTGATGAGATGCGCATTGCCTTTACCACAGGGTTACTTTCAGAAGAAGTGGGAACAAAGTATCAATTCATGAATCAACCGCAAACGGGACTATTTACCTATACCGGGCTTAATGAGTTACAAGTGCAACGGTTAAAAACTGATTTTGGAATCTATATAGCGGACGGACGCATTAATCTTGCAGGTTTAAACACAGGCAATATGGATTATGTGATTGAATCGATATTGTCATTATGAGAAGAGAAAAGGCCAAACCATACTTTTTTTTGTTGGCCCTCCTTTTTTTGATTATTACCCTTCCTCCTGCGTTTTCAGAAAAAATTCGTGGAACTTTCATGGAGATTTTACATCCTGTTTTAACCAAATTTTCCTTTGCAAGATTTTATGGAACGAATTTTTTTGTTGAAAAAATCGAGCTTGATGATCCTTTATCAAAGGTTTCTTATGTCACCCGTGATGAGGAGTTTAAAAAGCTTGAACTGGAAAACAAACTCCTTTATGCAAATTTTATCCAATTACTAGACCTTGTTGAAAATTCTAAGAATTTATCTACACCGCCTGAGGCTATTGCTGCAAGAGTCATTTTTCGATCTCCAAATTCCTGGTTTAGCTCTTTTTGGATTAATATTGGACAAGAGGATAATCAACACTTAAATCAACCTATTGGAAAAAATAGCCCTGTATTGATTGGTAGCTCGATAATAGGTGTGATTGATTATGTTGGCAAGAGGCAGTCCAGGGTGAGATTAATCACAGATTCTGCACTTACTCCCTCGGTACGTGTTTTAAGACGTGAAAATGAAAGCATTCATTATCTTGCTAAAGGTGAGCTAAGAGGTGCCGGAAAGCCCCTTTTTCGATCAAATGGAAATGTTTTGTATGGAATTGGTTTCAATTATGATTTTTCAGATGAGAAAGGCCCATCAAGGGATCTAAGAACGGGCGAGCCAAATGAAAATAAAAATAAAACTAAAACTCTACCTCTTTTAAAGATAAATGATTTACTTGTAACGACTGGCATGGATGGAGTATTTCCCCCTGATTTAAATATTGCTAGAATTACAAAAATATATCCGTTAAAAGAAGGAGATTACTATTATGAGCTTGAGGCAGAGCCAACTTCCGGAAAACTAGATGATATCTCTTTGGTTTTTGTTTTACCGCCTGTAGGCTTTGACTTTAACGATCAACCCCCACTTATTGGACATTAATTGATGATTAGCGTAACCATTTTAACAAAAAACAGCCGGCTATATTTGGAGGCAGTGTTAAATTCAGTAAAAGATTTTGATGAAGTGATTATCTACGACAATGGATCGACCGATGATACACTAGAAATTGCAGCTAAGTTCAAGAACGTAAAAATTATCATCGGGAAATTTGAAGGGTTTGGGCCGACACATAATATAGCTTCTTCGCACGCAAAACATGATTGGGTTTTATCACTCGATAGCGATGAAATAGTTACAAATGAAATGAGTCTTGAAATTAAAAATCTGCAGCTTGATGAAAATACTGTTTATTCCTTTTCACGACATAATTATTTCAACAACAAATTCATTAAGTGGTGTGGCTGGTATCCTGATCATCAGATCAGGCTTTACAATAAAACTAAAACTCAATTTGATGATGCAAAAGTCCATGAAGCAATCATGATACAAGGAATGAGGGTGATGCCCTTAAAAGCTCCTATGATTCACTATTCTTACGCTTCAATTTCAGATTTTTTAAATAAAATGCAAAGTTATTCAAATCTCTTTGCAGAGCAAAACCGATATATTAAAAAATCATCTCCTTGTAAAGCTGCTTTACATGGTTCATTTGCGTTCTTTAAGAGCTATATACTAAAGCGTGGATTTTTAGGTGGCTATGAAGGGTTTGTAATTTCAGCTTATAATGCTCATACCAGTTTCTATAAGTATATGAAGCTTTATGAAGCAAATTTAAAAGAGATTTCTAACCAAAAATCTTAAAAAAGGCGATTCAAATGGCATTAAAAAGTCTAAAAAACCATTTTAATCAAACGGTTAAAATTGGGACAAAACTTATAGGCCAAGGGCACCCTTGTTTTATTATTGCAGAAGCCGGAAGTAATCATAATCAAGATTTGAACAATGCAAAAAAAATGATTGATGTTGCAAGTATTGCAAAAGCTGATGTAGTCAAATTTCAAACGTTCATTCCTTCAAAAATTTATGTTCAAGATGCGGGTTTTGCAGATTATCTTGGAAATGAAAAAACTATTCAGGAAATTTTTGAAAAAATTTCAATGCCAAGAGAGTGGATTACAGAGCTCTCCAATTATTGTAAGCTTAAAAACATTTTATTTATGAGTAGTGCATTTGATGAAGAATCGTGCGATTTGATCGATCCTTTTGTTGAAGCCCATAAAATTGCCTCCTATGAATGTACACATTTACCATTGGTCAAGCATATTGCTTCAAAAGGAAAGCCCGTTATTATGTCTGTTGCCATGGCAACGATGGATGAAATTCACGAAGCCTTGGAAACGATTGCATCAACCGGTAATAAAAACGTGGTTTTGATGCATTGTATCGCTAAATACCCTCACCCTATTAACCTTAGCAATTTGCTTGTGATCGATACCCTAAGAGAGGCATTTAATGTTCCTGTTGGATTATCTGATCATACAAGAGAGGCTATCCTCAATCCGATTATAGTGGTTGCAAGAGGTGGAAATATTATAGAAAAACATTTTACTTTATCCAATGAGATGCAAGGCCCTGATCAAAAATTTTCTGTTGAGCCAAATGAGCTTATAGATCTTGTTAAAAGTGTTAGATTAACGACAAGTGCATTAGGAAGCCCAATTAAACAACTTCTTCCAATAGAAGAGGAACTTTATAATTTTGCAAGAAGACATATTCATGCCATCAAAGCTATAAAAAAGGGTGAAATATTTACAAAAGAGAATGTTGATATTTTAAGAAGTGGAAAAATGAAGCATGGACTTGAACCCAAATATTTTGATGAAGTGATTGGAAAACATGCCGCAAGAGATATACTGCCAAGTCAAGGTATTTCAAGGAGCGATGTAGAGTGAATCAAGCATTAATTGTGTTGTGCCAGGGCTATGATGAAGATGGAGGAATTGACACCGAAACAATCATGCGCTTAAAAGAAGCCATAAAACATCTTGATGAGGTAGATTGCATTATTTTACCGGGATATGAAAAACAAACTCAGCTGATGAAAGCATGGGTTTTGAAAAATAGCCAAACGACACTACCCATCTATACGCTTTTAGCCTACGATACCATAGGGCAGGCTGTTTTTAGCTTACCACTCATTGCTGCTTTAGAAATTAAAATGCTTATTATTGTGACGAGTGATTATCATCTAAAACGCGCTAAAACAATTTTTGAAAAAATTTACTTGAATCATTGTGAGTTGTCATTTTTTAGCTCTTCACATATTTTAGAAAATCATGATTTAATCTCAGAACACGAAGAAGAGTCTTTAGAACTTTTTCTAAAAAATTTTGATAAAGCCACAACCTATTTTGATTACATGGCCATATTGTTTCATCAACATCCAAGATATCGGCACATTAGTTTTTTCCCGGCAAATCAAGATAAGTACAGCTCTGATGCCTATCTTATCTGGGAATGGAGAAATGATCCAATTACTAGATTTATGTCTCGAACTGGCAATCCCATTTTATTTGAGGAGCATCAAAAATGGTATGAACGTACATTGAAAGATCCTAAAAAAGTCATTCTCATGGCTTTTTTAAATGGGATTGCCACAGGAATGGTGCGGTTTGATTTATTATCTTCAACTTCTGCTGAGATTAGTATTAATATCAACCCGATGATGCGAGGAAAAGGTCTTGGTAGTGCCATTTTAATAGAAGCATGTCAATATGGAAAAAATACTTTAAACCTTTCAGAGATTACCGCAGAGATTAAAGCTGAAAACAGAAGTTCTATTAAAATTTTTGAAAATGCAGGGTTTGAGTTATCTGGTGTCATTGATGGATTTAGGAAATATTTTATAACGACTTAAAACGGTTTGTATTTTTTTGATCTTCAATATCAAGAGCATTCAATTGTTCCATTATATTTAAGGCAAGATAAGTAATGGTTGCCGTTGAGACTATAAGGGCAGTTGGAGATACACCTGTTAATTTAGAATCGATAGTACGCACGCTATTCCAAAAAAAATTACTTACAAGATAGGCATCAATCATTTTTTTACCTCTGTAAAATCGTGATGATACATTTCTTAACTCACTTTTTCAACTATTATCGTTCATTGAACTAACAGAAAGGGATTTGAAGGACAAAAAGGAAAAATTCACCTTCTTTTTAACTTTTATCGTTAATTGACTAAACATGAAGGGATTTTAAAGGACTAAAAGGACAAAAAGGACAACAAGGACTAAAAGGACTAAAAGGACAAGCCCACGGCCTTGAGAGTACTTTTAAGATAAATTAACTTAGCCTTAAGATAATTTCAAGACGGTGGAATCGTCCTTTTAGTCCTTGCTGTCCTTTTAGTCCTTTTTGTCCTTTAAAATCCCTTCTCAAGTCTTATGTCCCCTACGTCTCCTACCCTTTTGGTAAAATCAAGATAGCGTCTGAGACGTGCCTGACAAAATGGCCTTTGCCATCGTAGCGTTCACCGCAGGGCGTATTGACTACATTGCCAAGCAAATACATGGTAGATGAGCCCCCACCATCAAGGTTAAGGGCTTCTTTACATCCCAAATCAAGTAAAAATAGGGCAAGATTAGGTATGGTCATTCCCTTATTTGGAAAAAATAAGTACTTTACTCCATCCACAACGACAAAAACAAAATGTCCATTTGGTAAAATTCCGATAGCAGTTCTTGCATGGTTTTTATATAAAAATCCCCATATTGTTTTTTCGACCGAAAAATCTGTGATCACTTCTGATGAACGAATCAAAATTGGAGCACCACCCACAATGTAGTTTACAGAATTCCAGTCCCGAGTCGTAGTGTAATTTGGGTTTGACTGAGGAATTATCAAAAGAGTATTTTCCTTAAGAAAAGAAACGAGTAATTGGTCAAACAACACCTTGTGGTGATTATTTGACCAACCAATCGCCCCTCTTGGTAGATGAGGAATGCCATACCATTGGTCTTCGATTTTTAAGATGCCAACAGGAATTCCTTTTGATTGAAAAAAACCCCCATTGATTGCAGCTATGGCATTATTTTGCTTGGCAATTGTTTCTACCGATTCCAATTTTTTTATTTTTGCCTTGGCAGAAATAATATCAAAATATTGAGGGTCCACTTCTAAAACATGAGCAGAAGTGTTGTCGTTTAAAATTAAATGCGTGTAAAAAATGCCTTCAGGAATTATTGAAAAAGCATTTTTTGTTAAGGTTAGAAGTAAAATTAAAAAAAATAATGGTTTTGGAAATTTAATCATTCTTTAGAGCTTTTTTTAGATTTTCTACAAACGGCAACATGGCAGGATCATAAACTGAATTCGCTTTATCAAGCAGATGTTTTTCAAGTTCTGCATCAGGGTTAAATCCCCAAGCTTCCTTCCTTGGCTTTTTAACGTTGTAATAAAAGGAAAGCGTTCTATAGGTGTAGTGATTGATCCGAATCAGATCTACAGGAAGCTCATGAAAATTTGGAGTATGGCTAAATCTTTGATTATTTTGATTAACTGCAAACGCTCCTTGACTATACGTGCAACAATGAGGATCAACACAGGTGGCAATTTTTGGATTGACGATTGATTTAAACATCCCATTACCTCCACAATTCGGCTCTTTGTAAAGCAGGCTTTCAATCATTAATTTCCCTTGTTCGATATCCCAAATATTGGAAGTACCATAGATTTGCCAGTAGACAACCAAACCCGCAGCATGAGAATATTTTTTTAAAAATTTTTTAAGATTTCTTTCTTTCGGCATGCAAATAAATTCATCAGAATCGATGATGGCAACCCAAGCATTATACCCGTTTGCAAGCTTTAAAGCATGGTTATAACAGTGAACTTGAACAGCATTATGTGTCTTTGCATTGTCATTGCAGGTATAAGAATCAAAAGGAACATCGAATAACTCAACGATGCCTTTGGTTACATAATCTTTTAGGACCCCTTCCCAAAAATTATCTTGGCTGCAATTGTTGTAGAGATAAAAATGAGAAACTCCGATTAGGCGATGAAATTCAATCCATTCTTTTAAAAAAGGGGCATCATCTCTGAAAACGGCAGTAATGGCAATTTCCCCTTTTCTTTTATCTTGTCGGTTTAAAGGGCATTCATGTATTTCAAATGCATCACCTGCAAAAGCTTCAGAAGTGGTGAAGAGACAAAATAATATTAAAAAAAATAATAAACTTTTTTTTTGAAATTTAAACACTTGAGCCTCTTGGTAAATAATCTTTTAAAAACTTAACAACTTATTTTAAGTTTTGCAAGGTTTTTAAACAGATTAGAGGGAGCTATTTAATCCTGTAACCCTAAGAAGTCACTTGCCTAATGAGAATTTCCATGTTAAAATGCGCTTGTACAATTTTTTGTAAGAAAATTGAGGTTTTATGAAAAAAGTAGATACCAAACAATGGTTAGAAACTGAAACTAAAAAAGTTATTTCGGATACAAACAAATATCATCGCGACTTGCGCTACAAGAGAGAGCTTGATTATGCTGTGATAAAAAAGATTTTGTTGATGATTCCGCTGTTAATAATTATTTTAGCTGCTAACATGGATATCGATTTTCTTCACAACTGGTTTTCTGACCATTCAAAAGATACTCGAACAAATTTAAATACAGTTAGTTTATTTCCAAATGTTTGGGTTTGCCCAAAGGGAACCTGCGGTTATTCCAACTATGATGGAATTTCAAGTTGCGCACTTTGTGGAACTGCACGCCCATAATTTAAGGACACGTTAAAAATGAAACAATTACCACATCTATTTGAAAAGAATCAAAATTGGGTCGAAAAAAACCTGGAAAAAGATACACAATATTTTTTAAAAACTGCCAAAGAGCAAAGACCTAATTATTTATGGATTGGTTGCTCCGATAGCCGAATTCCTGCAAATGAAGTTGTTGGTTTGGAGCCAGGAGAGTTATTTGTTCACCGCAATGTGGCTAATTTATTTATCCATTCAGATTTGAATTGCCTCTCAGTTTTGCAATATGCAGTGGATTATTTGGATATTAAGCATATTATTGTCTGTGGTCATTATGGCTGTGGTGGGGTGGGTGCTGCCATGAAAAATAACCAGCTCGGCCTTGTTGACAATTGGTTAAGAAATATTCGCGATATTTATTCAAGATCAAAAGATGAACTTGATGCGATTCCTGATAAAGATCAACGTTACAATCGTTTAGTAGAATTAAATGTCATTCAACAAGTTCAAAACATCTGCCACACAACCGTTGTGCAAAATGCTTGGACAAGGGGGCGAAATTTAACGGTCCATGGTTGGGTTTACGATATGAAGTCAGGATTGCTCAACGATTTGGAATGCTTGGTGTCAGGCCTAGACCAGGTGGATAGGATCTACCTCACAAAAGAGCTCTGGGAATAGCAGTATACCGTTGAGGCGGATTTTTTTACCGCGAAGGACGCGAAGAAGCGCAGCTTTGCTGCGGGAAGAAACGCGAAGGAGCGCAGCTTATGCTGCGAAAAAACAAAGATGGTTATAAACCGATTCGCTTAAATCGTATCTATAATATTTTTTAAACAAAGAGCATGAAGAAGCGAGGAACACAAAAAAGGACATATCCTTTTTTCTTCTTTTCGCGCTTTAGCGCGCCTCTTCGCGTTTCTTCCCGCAGCGAAGCTTGCGCTTCTTCGCGCCCTTCGCGGTAAAAAGGTCCCTCTTTAGCGGTGGAAAATGGCTAGATGTACATGAAGAGGAGGATGGCGACTAGGTAGAGGGTGATGACTATAGCATAGCCCAAGAGATTTTTTTTTGGTTGTTTTTCTTCGAGATCGGGATTTAACCACCAGCCTAAGAAATAAAGGCAGACAGGCATTGCAGGAAAGCTGATCAGACTGACGCTTAATGCATTTCCTATAAAGGTCGCAACACTTAAATTGAGTGTGGCAAGATGTGGATTTAAAAATTTAAATTCAAGCATGATAATTGGAAACAAGACAAGTAGAACAAGCATTGTCTCTTTGATGATTACAGATACTTTCTTAGGGGTGTTGTTAAACCAGCTTTTATAGGGGTTTTCTATGAGGCGATGGGTTTGATAATCATCGACAAACTCTTTTGCTTCTTCAATAATTATTTGACGCTGCTCTGATTTTAGCCATCGATCTAAATTTTCTTCCGAATCAAAATGCACAACAGATACCCATGTATTTTCCTCATCGGATTTTGGGGCTTGAATATCTGTGCCGAGGTACCCTGGAAAGTTTTTTTCGATCTGTCGGATTTTTTCAGCCCATTCCTTATAGATTGGGCGAAACCCTGATTTTACATGTGTAATAAAAATTTCAGTGACAGTTTTTTTATTAATAGTGGACATGTCCAGGCATTTTAGAAAAACGTTTCCAGACCACAACTGCTTCATCTCTTAAAAGTTCAACAAATTGGATTTTACGATCTTTTGGATCTTTTCGAATTTCCGCCAAAAAGTCCACATCGTCAAAGTCTCCATACTTCTTAGAATCTTCAATTGTTGCACCATAGTAAATTTTGTCCAAGCGCGCCCAATAAGCTGCACAAAGGCACATCGGGCAACATTCTGCGCTGGTATACATCACACAACCATTTAAATGTGGGCTTTTCAACTTCTTGCATGCATCGCGAATAGCTTCCATTTCACCATGCCATGTCGGATCATTGTGTCTAATGACTTGATTATAGCCCTCTCCAATGATTTCATTGTCTTTAACAATGACTGCACCAAACACGCCACCACTTTTTTCTATAATGGAGGCGCGTTCGCTAAGTTCAATTGCCCGTCGCATAAATTTGTCGTGTGATTTGTCCATAATTTCCTACATTTTTCCGGTTAGAAGCCGCTTCGATAACCAAAGATTAGAGAAATAACAAAAAGTACAAGGAATATGATAAATAAAATTTTAGCGATATCAGTTGCAATGCCTGCAATTCCACCGAAACCTAAAACAGCTGCAATGATTGCAACAACTAGAAAGACTAAAGCATAATAAAGCATGGGATTCTCCTTTTTAAATGATAATATCAAAATGGTTTGATATTTCTTTTGGTGTTAATTGAGTTAAATCTTTATCTATTTGTGTAGCAATATGATGTGTTGTATTTGTATTTAGAAATTTTCTAAGCAGTCCAAGGAAAGAGGGGTTTGCTGCAAGATAAAGTTTTTTATAATGACCCTCATTGCAAGCAGCATCCAGATGTTTTGAGAGAATTCTTGCAAATTCTTCAAATTCAAGTTCTTGAGGGTTTGATTTTGGCTCCATCGCACTACGAGTACCTGTTTGGATGCTCTCAAAACTGCGACCGGGGCGATCTGACACAATCTCTCTTGATTGCTGGCGACTCTCCGGATGAATGAGAGTTTCGAGTTCTTTTAGCTGATGAGTTGTTTCAGCCTTATAAATGCGAGCGAGTGTGCTATTTGCAACGACGATCCAAACATCATTTTTCATAGGTAGCTCCTTCGTTAGCTCTTAATTTTTATAGTAATCTTTTTTTTAAAGTTTTTCTAGTAAATTCTCATTCGAGCTCTTTTTCTCTAGTAAAAATGACAGAAAAAGCTATAGTTTAAATTTCACTAGTCAGGTTAAAAACATCATGAAAATTTTAGTTGTTAATGCAGGCTCAAGCACTCACAAATGCGCACTTTTTGAAAATCAAGAGAAAGTCCCTCTCTGGACGGGTTTTTTAGATTGGAAAAGAGATGAGTCAAAAGTTTTAATGCGCTATTCAAAAGGCAACGATAAGCCCATTGTTGAAACTTTAGATATAAAACTTGGAACTGTGATATTAAAGAAATTGTTGGAAACAGCAGGAGATTTAAAAGATATTCAAGTTATCGGTCATAGAGTGGTCCATGGTGGCGAAAAATTTACACAGCCGGTTTTAATAGATAATGAAGTAAAAGAGGTCATCAAAGATTTATCAAAGTTAGCCCCACTTCATAACCCCGCCAATTTGGAAGGCATTTTGGCCATGGAAAAAATTTTTCCAAAGCTTCCTCAAATTGCTGTTTTTGATACTGCCTTTCATTGCCAAATTCCTGAAGTGGCATCCATTTACCCGATTCCATATCACTTTAAAAATGAAGGGATTAAGCGTTACGGTTTTCATGGGATTAGTCATGAATATTGCATGGTACGGGCGATGGAAAAAAATCCTGAATTAAAAAACCCTAAAATTATTACTTGCCATCTTGGGAACGGAGCCTCTCTTGCAGCGATTCACAATGGTCATAGCGTGGATACTAGCATGGGATTTACTCCTTTAGAAGGCTTGATGATGGGTACTAGATGCGGATCCATTGATCCCGGAATCCTTATTTATCTTTTAAGAGATAAAAAAATGGATTTATCGGCTTTAGACAAGCTTTTAAACTATGAATCGGGCATAAAAGGAATTTCAGGAAATTCTGATATGCGTGATGTTATAAGTAAAATTGACGCAGGTGATTTAAGAGCAAAGCTTGCCTTTGATATGTTTATTTACCGTCTCAATGGCAACATTGCAAGAATGGCGGCCGCACTTCAAGGGTTGGATATTTTAGTTTTTACGGCAGGTATCGGGGAAAACAGCAATCAAGTGCGTTTGGAGTCTTGCCTTGCATTGTCATATTTAGGGGTTAAGATAGATCCTAAAAAAAACGGGCAAGTTGATGGCGATGGTGAAATATCAATGATTGATTCTAAAGTGCGTGTATTGGTGATCAAGACAGAGGAAGAGTTTGCGATCGCCGAAAAATGTTACACGCTCATGAAAGCTCAACCAAACCAGTAATTTTTTTAATTAACGTTATTGGATTTTTTCAACGCAGAGACGCAGAGACGCAGAGAGGCGCGCTAAAGCGCGAAAAACAACAAAATATATCTTTTCTAATTCACGAAAAACGGTTGACTTCTTCTTGTTCTTTCGCGCATAAGCTGCGCTTCTCTGGGTCTCTTTTTTGAAAAATCATATACTTTTTCTTTCAATTAGTCCGAGTATATAGCTGTAAAAAGGCAGATGCTTGTCGAAGAGGTGCCTCTGATAGTGTTAAAATTTAAAATAAATTTTGTTAGGAAATAATAATCTCTTAAGATACCTTAATATTTTTGTTGTCTTAAATCTATTGTATTTATGGAGGTTATCATGATAGCATGTATTGGTTTGGCTTCCGGAATTGGAGCCGGGAATAAGGATTGCGGAGAAGGTCCTATTTTCTTAAAAGATAATTTAAACATCGATGAACTCTATTGGCATAAAATGATTACCATTGATCATGAAATGGATAATAGCTATGAGCTCTTAAGCCATCTTAATCATCAATTGGCACTAGAATCAAAGTTTCTTGCGCACAATTCCTCTTTTTTTCTTAGCTTTGGAGGCGATCATTCTTGTGCCATCGGAACATGGTCCGGAGTTGCTGATGAAAAAAAAGATGAGGATCTTGGGCTCATCTGGATCGATGCGCACATGGATTCACATACTCCGGAAACTTCAGACTCGGGTAATATTCACGGTATGCCTCTAGCGGCTCTTTTAGGGTATGGTGATGCCCGTTTGACAGATATTCTTTCTAAAAAACCAAAATTCAAACCCGAAAATGTTGTTCTTATTGGAATTAGAAGTTTTGAAGAAAAAGAAGTTCTTTTTCTAAACAGTTTGAATGTAAGAATCCACTACATTGAAGAAGTTCTTGAAAAAGGCTTTAAATCAGTGTTGGAAGATGTTTTGAAAGATTTTAGCACAAAACAAATTAAATATTGCGTTAGTTTTGATTTGGATGTGGTCGATCCTTCATATGTCGAGGCTGTTGGCACACCTGTTCCGAATGGTATTGATCCTAATGATGCAATTGATGCCATGGAGCTTTTTGTAAATGACCCCCCGCTTGCCTTTGAGCTTGTGGAGTATAACCCTAAACTAGACAATAGTGGCAAAACATTAAATTTTGTTCAAAATTTACTGAAAAAACTTGTAGCCGGGAGATTACATGACAGCTATAATTGAAAATGAAGTGAGAAAAGAAGATTCCCTCACGGTGGCAACACTTTTAATATCGGGAACTTGTATTGGCGGTGGAATGCTTGCCATGCCCATTCAGGTAGCTGAATCAGGTTTTATTTTAACCTTTATTAATTTATTCATTTGCTGGGCCTTTATGACTTTTACTGGGTTATTGCTTGTTGAGGCGACCCAATGGTTAAAAAATGAAACACATTTTTCTTCTTTATCGCGTTATCTTGTTGGAGACTGGTTAAAAATTGTCTGCCTTTTGGTTTACTTATTCATGAATTATGCCTCCCTTGTTGCTTACACTGCAGGTGGTGCCGCATTGATCAAATATTGGGTTGAATCTATTGCAAACGTTTCGTTAAGTTATGAAACTTGCTGTACTATATTTACACTTGTTTTTGGTTTTGTTGTTTTCCTTGGTGCAAGGTTCATTGGACAACTCAATTTTCTTTTAATGATGGGTCTTGGTGCCTGTTATGTAGTTTTAGTGGGCTTTGGATTTAATCAGGTTGAAGCGCAAAATTTAGTGCCAAGATCAAATTTTATTGAAGGTGTAAGCTCATTTTCAATCATTTTAGCGACTTTCAGTTATCAAATGGTCATCCCTTCTGTTTGTGCGCTTTTAAAATATGATATGAAAAAGCTAAAAAAAGCTGTTATTTTAGGGACGACATTCCCTTTTATTATTTATAGTCTTTGGGTTTTAATTATTCATGGATCTGTGCCTTTGGAAGGAGCAAATGGGTTAAGAGAAGCCTTAGACAATGGTTCTGCAGCGACAGTTGCCCTTAGGGGTCGTTTTGATCATTGGTCTTTAAATATTTTAGCTGATGGTTTTGCCTTTTTAGCTGTAACCACTTCTTATTTAGGATTGTCTCTTGCTCTATTTTATTTTATTAAAGATGGCTTTAGAGAAATTAAAATTGAATTGAGTCGCAATTCTGTGATTTTGTTAACTTTGATTCCCACACTTTTTTTAGCTATCCTTTACCCAAAAGCACTATTGCAGTGTTTGGACATCAGTGGAGGTTTTGGAGATACCATTCTTTCAGGATTGGTTCCGATAGGCATGGTGTGGGTTGGACGTTACAAGAAAAAACTAGATGCTTCTTACCAAATTCCCGGTGGAAAATGGGCTTTGATTGCATCAACTTTGTTTTTTCTTTTTATATTAATACAAAATTGTTTTTCGCTTAATCTGCTATAAGGGCAAAAAATGAATTCGAATGTTTTAAAACCGATTATACAGGCCATTTTGGCCTGTTTTTTATGGGGTTTTGTTTTTGCAATGCCAGTGTATCTTGAATCTTTTTCAAGTCTTGACATTGTTTTGGGAAGGTTTATGGTTTATGGCTCTCTTTCAGTCTTGTTGTTGCTTTTTAGTACATGTATTAAAAAGGATACATCTTGCTTAAAATATTGGAAGGAAGCCACTCTTTGTGCTATCGTGATGAATCTGATCTATTTCGTATCGCTCATATATGGCAGCCGTTTCACGGCGCCATCGATTATTACACTAATTATAGGGACCGGACCGATTACGATAACCGTGTTTAGCTGCCTTTTAAAAAGCGACAGGAAGTTGCTTAATTTATTTGTTTTCCCATCAGTCGTTATATTCTTTGGCTTATGTTTGATAAGCATTGAAGCGATCAAAAATGATGTGAGTAGTTCGACCCTTTTTGAACATGTACAAGGACTTTTGTTTGGGTTAATTTCTTTAACCGCTTGGACCTGGTATGTCATTTTTAACTCAAAAGTTTTAAGGACAAATCATGAAATCAAGCCTGTTCAATGGACGGCATTGATTGGTACAATTACCTTTATGTTTACTCTTGTGGGTGTTTATTTTCAAATAATGTTCAATGAGAATGAATATTTTACACAATTTTCATGGGAGCTTGGTAAAGATTTTTGGATAGGAATTTTGATTCTTGGTATTTTTTGTTCCTGGGCAGCATTCACACTTTGGAGTATGGCAGGCTCTCGACTGCATCCTGCACTTGTTGGTCAATTATCCATCTTAGAGACCATCTTTGGCGTGGCACTCATTTATACTTTTCAAGGGCAGTTGCCTTCCATGTTAGAGATATCAGGCGCATTTTGTATGCTGCTCGGGGTTTCCTGGGGGCTTTATTCATTTACAAAATCCCAAAGTCAACCAAATGAACAAGATTTAGAGAGTCTTACATTGTAGCCTATATGTCAGTGGTTTACAAACAATCTTGTTTTTTTTAATCATAACACAACCCCTTTTACCTTTATGATTTTTTACAGGATATGCAGGATCGCTCCGCTTCGCTGCGCGGCAGGATCGCTAAAGCGGCAGGATAT
>JBBSJT010000019.1:0-27120 GCA_038257035.1 Chlamydiia bacterium | reverse complement strand
TTATTTAAGATAAAAGTGTATATAGAGCATTATACAATTATTTAACAGCTTTTCAAGGTCACATGGCAAAAGAATACGACGAAACAACAGTTAAGACACTAGACGCTTTAGCACACATTCGTTTAAGAAGTGGAATGTATATTGGACGGCTTGGCGATGGATCAAACCAGGACGATGGGATATATATTCTGTTAAAAGAAGTTTTAGATAATAGTGTCGATGAATTTATCATGAAACATGGTAAAAAAATCATCATTAAATTTGATGCAACATGCCAAAAAATGTCCATACGTGATTTTGGGCGAGGAATTCCACTTGGAAAAGTTGTGGAATGCGTCAGCCAGATCAACACCGGTGCTAAATATAACGATGATGTATTTCAGTTTTCAGTTGGGTTAAACGGTGTCGGCACAAAAGCTGTTAATGCTTTGTCGAGTCATTTTCTGGTAAGAAGCTTCCGTGACGGTAAATATGTGGAAGCTATTTTTTCGGAAGGTAAACTTTTAAAAAAAACGGAAGGATCAACAAAAGAAGAAAATGGAACCTATGTTGAATTTATTCCCGATTCTGAAATTTTTAAAAAATATGCCTATCAAGATGAAATCATCAATAAACGTTTATGGCATTACGCTTATCTTAATACCGGACTTACACTTTTTTATAATGATGAGCCGATCGAATCTAAAAATGGCCTTCTTGACCTTTTAAATGCTGAAGTATCTGACGACAGGCTCTATGATCCTCTTCATTATCGCGGAAAATTTTTGGAATTTGCTTTTTTACATACGCAAAGTTATGGTGAAAGCTATTTTTCATTTGTTAATGGGCAATACACTTCAGATGGCGGAACCCACCTTTCAGCTTTCAGAGAGGGGATTTTAAAAGGGGTTAATGAATTTTCGAAGAAGAATTTTCAAGGTGTTGATGTTCGAGAGGGGATTATTGGCACAATTTTAGTAAAAGTTAAAGACCCTATTTTTGAATCACAAACAAAAAACAAGTTAAGTAACACTGAAATTAGAGGCTCAATCGTCACGGAAGTTAAAGATGCTGTTAGCGATCTTCTTTATAAAAACCCGGCCGCTGCAAAAGAATTGATCGAGCGTATCGGCTTTAACGAAAAATTGCGCAAAGAGCTTGCCAATGTAAAAAAAGAAGCTAAGGAAAAGCAAAAGAAAATTTCGTTTAAAATTCCAAAACTTCGCGATTGCAAATACCATTACCAAGATGAATCTGCCCATGGCGAAAAAACGATGATTTTCTTAACGGAAGGGGATTCTGCAAGTGCTTCAGTTGTGGCGTCTCGTGACCCTATGACTCAGGCCGTTTTCTCCCTAAAAGGAAAGCCTCTGAACGTGCATGGAATGAAGCTTGATCAGCTTTATAAAAATGAAGAAATGTTTAATGTAATGAGCGCTCTGAACATAGAAGATGATATTCAAAATATCAGATACAATAAAGTTGTTCTTGCAACCGATGCTGACGTTGACGGGATGCATATTCGTAATCTTCTGATTACCTTTTTTCTTACCTATTTTGAGGGGTTGGTTATTAGTGGACATTTATACGTTCTTGAAACCCCTATATTTAAGGTAAGAAACAAAGAAAAAACCTTCTATTGCTACACTGAAGAGGAGCGTGACGAGGCCATCTTAAAACTTAAAAAAGGCGTTGAAATCACAAGGTTTAAAGGTCTTGGGGAAATTTCGCCAAAAGAGTTTGGACAGTTTATCAATAAGGACATTCGTCTAATTCCTGTCAAAGTAAAGACATTTTCTGACATCAAGTCGACCCTTGAATTTTATATGGGGAAAAATACGCCTGAGCGTAAAGCATTCATTATGGAAAATTTAATTAACGAAGAAGAACAAGCTTTAGCTGAAATGGCAAGATTGAAAGATTAAAATTTGAAGGTTTTTAAAATGGAAGATGTAAAAGCATTGATGAAAGATAATTATCTAAAATACGCTTCGTACGTAATTTTAGATCGTGCCATTCCAAATGTGATTGATGGATTAAAGCCCGTTCAAAGACGTATTTTGCATACACTTTTTACAATGCACGATGGAAAGCTTCATAAAGTGGCAAACGTTGCCGGACAAACAATGGCCTTTCATCCCCACGGAGATGCTGCAATCATTGAGGCGCTTGTCAACCTTTCTAATAAAGGTTATCTACTTGATCAGCAGGGGAATTTTGGAAATATTTTTACAGGGGATCCTGCAGCAGCAGCACGTTACATTGAAACGAGATTGTCGCCTCTTGCAAAAGAAACTTTATTTAATCCTCACTTAACAAGGTATATTCCTTCCTATGATGGAAGAAACCAAGAACCTATTTGCCTGCCTTCAAAGATCCCTGTATTGTTGATGCAAGGTGTTGATGGTATTGCAGTGGGTATGGCAACGCATATCTTGCCTCATAATTTTGTTGAGCTGCTTGAGGCTGAAATTGCTATTTTAGAGGGTAGACCCTTCACAATACTTCCTGACTTCTTGACAGGTGGAATTATGGATGCGTCGGATTATCAAAATGGTAAGGGTAAAGTCAAGCTAAGAGCCAAATTAGAAGTGAAGGATGCTAAAACAATTATTATTACAGAAATTTGTTATGGCACAACGACAGAATCCCTTATTCGCTCCATTGATGAAGCTGCAAAACGTGGCAAGATTAAAATCGATTCGATTAATGATTATACTGCGGAAAAAGTAGAAATTGAAATTAAGCTTCCAAGAGGTGCTTACGCTGAAGAATTGATTGATGCGCTTTATGTCTTTACTGAGTGCGAGGTTGCTTTAACGTCCCAGATTGTTGTTATCAAAGATAATCTACCCTGGGAGCCTGATATCCATGAGATTTTGCATTTGCACGTTGAAAAGCTCAATGGGTATCTTAAAGAAGAATTAGAAATTGAAGAAAATCGTATTCAGGAAAAAATCTTTGATAAAACTCTAGAGCAAATTTTCATCGAGAACCGTCTTTATAAAAAAATTGAAGAGATTAGCTCTTACGATATCATTCATGACACCGTAGAAAAAAGCTTGAAGCCGTTTCACGATAGACTTATTAGAGTGCCAACCTTTGATGATAGAGAAAAGCTGCTAAATATCCCGATTCGTCGCATCTCAAGATTTGATATAAAGCAGAATGAGGAAGAAATAGCTGCTCATGAAAGTGAGTTGTTGGGTGTACAAAAAAATCTTAAAGGCCTTAAAAAATATACGATTAATTATCTACAAGGTTTGATTAAGAAATATGGCAAGGATCATAAACGTAAGACAATCATCAAATCCATTCAGCAAGTAGATCTAAAGGCAGTCAAGACCAAAACGATGAAGGTGGGTTTTGATCCTGTTTCAGGCTTTATTGGTACTAAAGTTTCAAGCGAAGTCAGTTTTGAATGCACTAATTTTGATAAACTTCTTTTGATGTATAAAGATGGCACTTATCAGGTCATCAATATTCCTGAAAAGCATTATATACTAAAACCTAGCACAAAAATTGCTTACGTGGGTGTTGCAGATAAAAAAACGATTTTTAATGTGGTTTATAAGGATTCTAAAACACACATTTGCTTTGCAAAACGCTTTATCATCACGCAATTTATTTTGGATAAACAATATCAATTTATTGAAGAAGAAATGGATTTACAATTTATTTCAACAGAGAATCCATTAAAAGTTGAATTGCAGTTTGTTCCGAAGGTTAAAGCAAAATTGAGCAAGATTGCTTATGATGTGAGTCAGGTGTTGGTCAAAGGTGTTTCTGCAAAAGGAATTCGAATGGCAAACCGTGAAGTGAAAAAAGTTGTGCTGTTGAAATGAGTGAATTTGTAGTTATTCCAAAAAACAATAATGATAAAGTGAAAACCATCTTTGTCGATGAAGAGCCGTGGAGGGATATTCATTGCTCAATTTTTGGTTACCAGAAATTCGATATCAAATCGATAGAACAATTTGAGTTGCTCGAACAAAAGAAAGTAAAATCTTTTGTCTATAAAAAACTTGCTCAACAAAATTATTCAAGTCATGGCCTTACTAAAATTTTAAAAGATTTTTTGGTGCCGAAAACTCTGATTCAAACAGTTATTCAAGATTGCCAGGATTTAGGGTATATTAATGATGAAGATTGGTTAAAGTCATTTATTAGGGGAGCAAAAGCCAAAAAAAATGGCCCCCGCACGATTTTGCAAAAACTCCTTGCCAAAGGTTTTGATAAGGAAACTGCAGCCCTTGCCTTGGAAAACGAAGATTCACCAAAAGATCGCTTGATGAGAATTCGAAAACTCATAGAAACACGCTATAAAAAATATGATTTAAAAGATTATAAAGAAAAGCAAAAGGTTGTGGCATCGCTTGTTCGAAAAGGATACTCTTTTGAGGATATTTTGCCTTGCTTGTCCATGGACGAATTCGATCATTACGATTAGGTGAGTGAGTTCGGATTTCGTATTTTTTAACACCGAGACCGCCGAGAAAGAAAGAGAGGGAGAGAGAGGGATTTTTTCGCGCTCTTTAAAATTATACATACGACGGTATTCTAAAGCTTAATACTTGGAAATTTTACTGTATTGAAAATAAAGGGTGTTTGTGTTATAATTAGGTTATATGAAGAGATGAATAATCTATCTTTATAAAAGGATTTTTTATGACTGTACCTATTCAGCCTGTTCCACAAGCTCCGCCACCTTCAGCCGCTGATCCGGATACTGCAGCAGCTGCAGTTTCAACTAATAACGAACCTTCTAATTCTACTAAGATTTCCTCCATAGGGGATTTAAAGACCCAGGCTCCAAAAGTTTATTACCAAATGATGGTAAGTATTGCGACCAGTATGATTAAAAGCATGCATAAAAGAGATCAGCGTCTAAAAGAAATGTGGAGAGAAGCAAGAAAGAATGATAAGGTATGAAACCCTTGGCTAGCTTTGATTCTCATCTTTTTTTGGGCTTTGCTGTGGATTCATCTTTCCAAAAAAGCTTCGACCTTTTAAACTTGAAAGATAAAGCATTGTTTATTCAACAAAATGATGCTTATTTACAAGAATATTTATTTAATGAAACTTTATTTTTAGGCAAATATCTAGAGAAAAAAACAGATTTAAACCAAATCAGCCTTTTTTCTTTAAATATTTATAGTTTATTAAAAAAAATAGTACCTAATTATTCTTATGATCAAACCGATCTTTGGTTAATCCCCGTTATTAAGGTGAATTCTAGTGTCTAATGATTGCATTTTTATTACAAAAGAAGAAGAAGGGCAAAGGCTCGATAAACTTCTTGCTCACCGTTTCCAAGAAATTAAATCTCGAAGCTATTTTGAAAATTTGATCGAAAAAGGTCACGTATTACTCAATGGTATACCTGCAAAAAAGCGTAGTAAACCCTTTTTTAATGATGAAGTCGAAATTGATTTTTTGCTTACCCAAGAAATTTCTTTAGAACCTGAAAATATTCCCTTAAATATTCTATTTGAAGATGAACATATTTTGGTTGTGAATAAAGCTGCGGGGATGGTGGTTCACCCTGCAACCGGCAATTGGACCGGCACTTTTGTCAATGCGCTACTTTACCATTGCAGAGATCTTTTTAAAAAAGGTGAAGCTGTAAACAGTTTTAATAATCATTCAAGACCGGGCATTGTTCATAGATTGGATAAAAATACAACAGGGCTTCTGATTGCTGCAAAAACTGCTTTGGCACATGAGCGTTTAGTTCAAATGTTTGCATCAAGACAGATTCATAAAGAATATTTAGCCATTTGCATTGGAAATCCAGGAAATAGAGAAATCAGAAATAAAATAGCAAGGCACCCGGTCCATCGCAAATTAATGGCTGTATGTGAAGAGGGCGGTAAAGAGGCTATCACTCATTGCAAAGGCATTGCCCATAACGAAAGATTCAGTCTTGTTAATCTGATCATTGAAACCGGAAGAACGCATCAGATCAGGGTTCATATGAAACATCTTGGAACACCAATTCTTGGTTGTCCATTATATGGTAACCTACAGGTGAATAAGAAACTTGGAGTAGAGCGTCAAATGTTGCACGCACACCTTTTAAGGTTTAATCATCCGATCAGCAATGCTCCATTGGAATTTAAAGCCGACATGCCGGCCGACATGCAACTCCATGCCAGCATCAACGTATCATAGGTTTGTGCGACAACATTAAGAGTCAAAAGAGTTTGTTGATTGATTTATAGCGTTAAGATGGCTTTTTTTTACCGCGAAGACCGCGAAGAAGCGCAAGCTACGCTTGCGGGAAGAAACGCGAAGAAGCGCGCTGTCGCGCGGAAAACAGCAAGAAAGAGTTAAAAATTTCCCTTTGCAATATGCAAAGGGGATGATTAGTAAAATTGTTTTGTCAAAAACAATTTCAAATAGGGGGCTTGTTTTATAGCTTCTGGAATGCCTTCTTCTTCGCGCTTCAAGCGCGCTTCTTCGCGTTTCTTCCCGCAGCGTAGCTGCGCTTCTTCGCGTCCTTCGCGGTAAAAAAAAAGCCACCCTAACGGTATAATGCTTCGTCGAGCTCTTCGCGGTAAAAAGGTCAACAAATACGGTATACTCCGTGGTAAAAAATCCCTGACTTTAAGCGAGGAGTTTTTTAAGGTTGCACATTTCGATGGCTGCAAGAGCGGCATCAAAGCCTTTATTACCTGCTTTTGTGCCGGATCTTTCAATTGCTTGCTCAATCGTCTCTGTGGCCAAAACTTCAAAAATAATAGGAACACCCGTTTCAAGAGCGATTTTAGCAATACCTGAAGATGCTTCTTTTGCAATCAAGTCAAAATGAATAGTAGCGCCGCGTATTACTGTTCCAAGACAGATGATTGCATCATATTTACCACTTGTTGCCATAATTTTTGTAGCAAAGGGGATTTCAAAAGCGCCAGGAACCCACACAACAGTTGTCGCATCATTTTTGTGTCCTAGTCTTTCCAAGCCTTCCAAGGCACCCTCTAGTAGGCTTTTTGTAACAAATTCGTTGAATCTGGAAACAACAATCCCGATTTTTAAGCCATCCGCTTTTAAAGATCCTTTAATTTCTTTCATAGTATCCTTCTTATATATTTTAAAGATCAAGCAAATGACCTAATTTATTTTTTTTCGTCATCAAATATTTGCGGTTATCATCGTTTGGTTTAGACTCGATCGGTACACGTTCAGTGACCTTCAAGCCAAAACCTGCAAGCCCTGCATATTTTTCAGGATTATTTGTCATGAGGCGAATCGTTGAAAGCCCAAGATCGACAAGTATTTGAGCTCCAATACCATAATTTCTTAAATCAGCGGCAAATCCAAGTTCGGTATTAGCCTCAACAGTATCAAGACCCATTTCCTGTAATTTGTAGGCGCGTAGTTTTTGTCCAAGTCCAATTCCACGTCCTTCATGATCCCTTAAATAGACTAGGACACCGCTTGTCGCTTCTGCAATCATTTCCAAGGATTTTTCCAGTTGATCGCCACAATCACAACGCAAAGATCCAAAGAGATCACCTGTCAAACATTCAGAATGAACCCTGACCAGTACGTTTTCTTTGCCATAAACATCACCTTTAACAAAAGCAACATGCTCAACGCCATCAATCATAGAAGCGTAAGCGTGGACTAAGAATTCGCCGTGCTTAGTCGGGATTGTAGCTTGTGAAACATGCTTGACCTGCTGTTCTCGTTCACGTTTATAGCGAATAATATCTTCAATGGAAATGATCGGTAAGTTATATTTTTTCGAAAATCTTTTTAGATCGGGTAACCTTGCCATGGAGCCATCTTCATTGACAATTTCAGCAATAATGCCAGCAGGATAGAGACCGGCCATCTGTGATAAATCAACAGCAGCTTCTGTATGACCCGCTCGTTTTAATACCCCGCCTTTCTTATAACGCAAAGGAAATACGTGTCCCGGCCTTACGAAACTGTCAGGTTTGCTTGTCGGATTGATGAGGGC
Source organism: Chlamydiia bacterium (assembly GCA_038257035.1). Classification (GTDB taxonomy): domain Bacteria; phylum Chlamydiota; class Chlamydiia; order Chlamydiales; family Parachlamydiaceae; genus JBBSJT01. The sequence goes on along the minus strand of JBBSJT010000019.1, from coordinate 19,172 downwards.
CTGAATTGTTTTTGCTCGATCGGATGCGGAAATTCCAGTTGTTGTGCCATGGCGGTAATCAACAGAGATTGTCCAGGCTGTTCGATGGATGTCAGTATTTTCATAAACCATTTGAGGTAAATCAAGCTCACTTAAACGCTCTTCTAACATAGGCACACAAATAAGACCGCTTGTATGGCGAACCATAAATGTTAAGGCTTCAGGGGTTGCTTTTTCAGCAGCAAGAATCAAATCGCCTTCATTTTCTCGATCTTCATCATCGACAACGATAACAAATTGTCCATTTTTTAATGCAATTAACGCATCTTCGATAGTGTGCATATTGGTAGTCCTTCTCGTGAAACCAAAATCAGTTAAGCTAAATTATAGCGAAATCAAAATAAAATTAAAATGCATATTTTACACCCTGAAAAAAGGTAGGAACTCTCGATGAAAAAAAAATTTGAACAAAAATTTTACATTTCGGTAGACAATATAAATAAATTGACGTACAATGAGGTCATCTGCAATTTTATTGAGGTTACGACTTATTCGGCACATCTAAGGTGTCTTTACATTAAGGTTTTAAACCTAAGGGTTTCTTAAAAGTGAAATTCCTAATTGGGACCATGTTTGGATTTAAATTTTCGGGTTTTTACTCTATTTATTTCCCTCGACCATATCGCGTCTTGCATTTCAACTCAAAGCGGAAACACTTGTATTCATGCCCTCTTTAAAACCGTAAACACATCTAGATCTATCTGAAAAGAAACAACGCCTTGAAAAAGAAATTGTGGGAATAAAAAAATCCAACATGGAGTTAGTATGAAAAAATTATTTATCGGCAATCTTTCTTGGAAAGCATCCGAAGACGTATTGAAGCCTCTTTTTGAGCAATACGGAAACGTAGTATCAATCAAGATCATTGTTGATCAATATACAGGTAAGTCTAAAGGCTTTGGCTTTGTAGAAATGGAAACAGCGGATGAAGCAGAAAAAGCTATCCAAGGTCTTAACGACAAACCAGTTCTAGAAAGAAATATCCGCGTTAGCTTAGCTCAAGAGCGCACTGATCGTCCAGATCGTAACAGCAGCGGTGGAAACGGTGGCGGTTACAACAGAGATCGCGCTCCAAGCGGCAACCGCGATAGCCGTGGTGGTCCATCAGGTGGCGAAAGATCATTCCGTCCACGTTCAGAAAGAAATTTTGGTTAGTCTTAAGTAATTAAGATTGGTCTTAAAAAAGGCGAGAGTGTTAAAACTCTCGCCTTTTTTTTTGCCCAAAAATCTTAATTATAAAACAGACTTATCCGGAAATTGAGCTTAAGAAGATTGTACCTTAGGCTTTAGCCTGAGCATTTCAATATTTTTCTACTCAGGCTAAAGCCTAAGATTGTCATAATCATTAAATTAATGTGATTTAGATAAATTGTATAATAATGTATAATTCTCTATAAAAAGGAGTTTTTAAATGAAGCGAACTCATTCTATAATGGAAACGCTTCCAGACTTACCATTAGAAATGTGGAATGAAATTATATCTCATATAGAACCTGCCAACTTGAAAGTTATGGCTTGCCTAAATAGGGAATTCGAAAACTTAACTCTTATCTATTTTAATTGTTTTGGCAAAGAGGATTGGTTAAAGCGGGGTGTTGATCTGGGTAAGGAACCGCCAATTCCTTTAAATATGCGTAATTTTGATCCTCGAAAATACCTACTCACATTAGTTCCTGAAATGATCATTGATCAACCACTTACTTTAAGTAGTCTTGATCGGTTTGTTAGCGACTGTAAAAATGGTAAGGATACCTTCATATCCAACTATAGATTTAATCATGAAAACCATCGGGTCAATGATAACATTGCAAAAAAAGTTAAAACCCACTGGGTATTATTATCGAAAGAGGTGTTGACTGGGACTCGCCAAAAGAAATTTTATGCACAAGAAAGATTAATTAAGGAAGCAGGGTTTGAAGTTCCCTGTTTAATAGATGTCATCGTAACTATTTTTATGCATCATTTGAAAACCGGTAAGTGTATTTTAAGAATATTCGATAAAACTGGCGCTACTACTTTCACTCTTGTGCAAGAAAAAGATGCAATTGGTTGGCCTATAACTGTCGGTAGCTATTCGGGGAAATATGGTCTTATTATGAACGCCAAAGAGGACTACGCATGTGAAGTTGATGGCATGTCCTGCGCTCTAACCACATCTTAAGGAGTTTTAAATGAAACGAAGTCATTCTTTGATGGATGGAGCCCCAGTCTATCGACAACCAACAGAAGTAACGATACCTGTATTACCGGAAGATGTCTGGAATGAAATATTACACTATAGTGAATCCTATTTAGTCCGAATGGCTTGTGTAAGCCGGCATTTTGAACTTTTAACATTGACTTATGCTAAAAATAACAAACCTGAAATGCGTTTTGATAAAGCAGAATGGATAAAGCGTAATGGGGATCCAGGGGAAGAACCCCCAATTCCTTTAAAAATGTATGGCTTTGATCCTAAAATGTATACTTTAACGTTAATTCCAGAAACGATTAATGATGAACTTCTTACGTTAAGTAGTTTTGACCGCTTTGTCAGCAACTGTAAAAATGACAAAGATGCTTTCCAGACTAATTATTACGCTTTTAATGACTCCGGTATCACTGAAGGGACTGCAATACAATTTAAAACTCATTGGGTATTATTGTCTAAAGGGTTATTTAAAGGAACGAGAGGAATAAAATTAGAACTTCAAGAACAACTTGTAAAAGCAAAAGGTTTTGAAGTTCCTTACCTCATAGACGTTGTTGTTACTATTTACATGCATCATTTGCAAACTGGGCAATTTATCTTTCCTGATTCATCAATACGTAGGTTTACGCTTCGGACATACACACGCGTGCAGGAAAAAGCAAGAGGATGTCGTATACTCGTTGGTGCCTTTGGCGAACACGCACCAAATGGAAATGTTGGTCTTTTTTTTCATAATAAAAGTGATGACATCGGATGGTCCGATCTCGGCATGGCCTCCGCACTAACCTCATCCACAGTATCTGTTATTCCAAAATGAAACTAGAAACTCTACAATCTATAACATTTTCGATTTTTTACAGGATATGCATGATCGCTTGCGCGGCACGATAAGCAGGATAATATCAACCTTAAGTAATACAGGAGATTGATATTATCCTGCTTATCGTGCCGCGCAGCGATCGTGCATATCCTGTAAAAAAAATAAGAGCAGGATTTTACGAAACTATTATAATATGATTTCTTCTCTGCCATTTCTCTGTGATCTCTCTTGTCAAAAAATCAGTTTAGTGAGAGGTCCTCGGGGATCATCGAAAGTGAAGCATATTTGCCACCCATTTCTCTTAAAATGGTCTGCCAGAGCTTATCGATCGGAGTATCGAAGATAAGCTGCTTTGAGGCAGGATATATGAACCAGTGGCCATCTAGAAATTCTCTTTCAAGCTGAGTTGCACCCCATCCTGAATAACCAAAACAAAGATTAACTTGAGGACCTGATTTGTCGGTTAGAGCTTCTTGTAAAAACGCTAAATCCCCACCCAAATAAACATCATCACAAATCTTTAAAGTTTGCTTGGAAATGGTATCTGAAGTATGCAAAAGCATCATTTGATTTGTTTGGATGGGTCCACCGGAAAGTATTCTAACTTGTGGATTTTCAAGGTTTTTCATATTCAAAACTTCTTCCGGTAATTCGAGCTCTATGCTTTTATTGATGACCAAGCCAAAAGATCCATTCTCGTTATGTTCACAGATTAAAAGAACACTTCTAAAAAAAATGCTGCCTTCAATGTCTGGGGTTGCTACAAGAAACGTCCCTTTTTGAATTTGCGAGTAAGGCATATTTTCCATATTTTTAATCCTTGCATTCTGAGGTGTTGATTTCTGTTAATTTACAAGATTCATCGCCAATCTGTCGATTATAAAGTTGCAGATTTTCTTCAAGCCCTTTAACACGAGATAGTAACTCAGCAAAAACTTTTGTAAAATCCCCATTTTGCATCAGACCGCAAGGGTAATAGTTAGAGCTTGATTCTTCTAAAGCAATATTTACACGGGATAGGGATGTAGAAATTTGGTCAACTTCATCGTTAAAAAAGTTACGGAATTCCTGAGGGGTTTTGAGTTTGTATAAAAGATTCATGCGGCGGGCGCGAAGCCGCTGCCAACCTTTATCTGTGTGGTAAAGCAATCCATAGTGATCAATATCATTTAGGGTAACTTCAGCCTTACTTAACAGGGCATTAATTTTAAGATATAAGTCATCTTTTCTTAAAAGACTGCCGATTGTTCCTTCTCCTGCTTTAACATCTGCAATAATTTGTGCACTGTCTTTTGTTAAGTCACGAGCGTTGGCAGTAGCTCTTGCAACATTTTTTAAAGATAGATCGACAGTTCTCCAAGAGGCATTCATTTTTTCTGAAAGAAGATGGAAGTTTTCCAACATTTCAGACCATTGGTCCGGTTTGTTTAAAGCAGCAGTGATACTTTGCAAGTTGTCGGCCGTACTACTTAATTTATCAAATAATTTTTCATTGTTGATACTAGTAAAGGTTTCAGTGATGGCATCCAGGGCTATTCCAAGTTTTTCACTTACCATTCTTACTTCTTTTACAGCATCATCAACACCGCCCGTTTCATTGGCATAAAGAATATCTGTTTTCGTCACAGGGGCAGTGATGCCAGGCTGTTTTGGCAAGGGCGTGATTACGACAGATTTTTCCCCAAGAAGACCTGAAGTTTTCGAAGCAATTTCATCAGTATTAAATACATTAATGCTTGAATCTACTCTTAAAATCAGTTCATAGACATACACTCTACCGTCTCTTCCGATGCGGTTTTCTTCCACATTTTCTACTTCTTTGATGGAAACGACTTCACCAATAGGCATACCTGCAAAGGTAACTCGTGTGCCGACTGTAACTTTATCAATATCGGCAAAGCGTACGCGTAAAACAACCTTTTCATCTCCAATTGAGGGATGCAAAAATAATAAAATAAAAATGACGATTGAAATGGCTGCAATAACAAATAGCCCGATCATAAAATTTTTTGCTTGGTCAATCATTCTTCTTTTTTCTCCATAATACTAGTATCTTAAAGTGGCGTTTTCAAAAAATTGATGAAGTAGATCATCTTCGATCTTCAAAAATTCTTTTTTCGGGGCAATTTGAATAATCTTTCCATTGTGATGAAAAGCAAGGCGATCTCCGACAGTCATTGCAGTGCGTATGTCATGCGTGACAACAATACTTGTCGATTTTAACTCTTTTTGTGTTTGGACTATCAGGTCATTGATTTGAGCCGCTGTAATTGGATCAAGTCCAGTTGTTGGTTCATCATACAAAATAACTGTTGGATTGTAAACGATGAGTCGTGCAAGACCTGCGCGTTTTCGCATACCACCTGATAAATCAGAAGGCATTTTGTTTCCGGTTCCTTCTAATCCAACCATGGAAAGTGCATTTTCAACCCGTTCTTTAATCTTACGCTCAGGAATAGCTTCTCCATGCTGCCTTAAATGAAATGCCGTATTTTCAAAGACAGTCAGCGAATCAAAAAGGGCAGCTCCTTGAAAAAGCATCCCCATATCAAGAATGGATTTATAGACTTGATTTTCAGTCATGCTCGAAATTCTTTTTCCTGAAACTTCGATATAGCCTTTATCAGGTTTTTCGATTCCCATGATTTGGCGAAGAAGCACGCTTTTGCCAACACCGCTCCTTCCAAGTATGACTAGAGTCTCACCTTCATAAATATCTAAACTTAAGCCTTTTAATACATGGACATCGCCGAAACTTTTCCATACATCATGAACAATAATTTTTTTGACGCGCTCTTCCATAGAATTAAAACCTAAAATCGACAAAGTTAAAAAAATGAGTTGTTAGGTCTTCTATATATTGATAAGAGCTGTTTAGAGCAATTGTCAATATGAAATTTGTAATTAAAATAACGGAATAACAAATCACTACGCTATTTGTAGTGGCGCGTCCGACCCCAGCAGCACCGCCTCTTGTTGTCATCCCGCGGTAGCATGAGATTGTAATGATAATGATTCCAAAAATGAATGCTTTTGCCATTCCACTAAAAAAATCAAAAATACGAATATGGATGGGGAGTGGATCTATGAAACTACTCGAGCTCATGCCATAATAAAAAACGGCTACACAATATCCGCCGATCACGCCCATGATACAGCTAAAAACAGTTAGAAGGGGGAGTGTGATGGTTCCTGCAATAAATCTTGGGGCCACTAAATAGCGAGAAGGATTCACTGCCATCGATTTGAGTGCATCAATTTGTTCTGTAACTTTCATTGTACCAAGCTGTGCGCACATTGCAGCTCCGACTCTTCCTGTCACCATAAAAGCTGTTAATACAGGTCCAAGTTCAACAAGCATCGCTTTTGTTACCATAAGGCCTGTAGCACTTGCAAGGCCTTTATCTGATAATTGAAAGTAGGCTTGGGCAGCAAGTACCATTCCTGTGGAAAAGCCTGTGACTGCAACAACAGGAAGTGATAGAACTCCAACTTCAAACATTTGATCCCTGATCAGGGACCATTGAGGGGGTTTTTTAATAATCACCAATAAAACAGAAAAAATTAAAGTGACGTAATCACCAACTGCTGCAATAGATTGTGTAATTTTCGAATTCATCATTTTCAATTTCTAGTCGCTTTTTAATATTTTTTAAGCTGCAAAATTGCAACTTTTCTAACTCAAATTGGAATCTATTAGGTTATAACAAATAAGAAAAGAAAAAAAGCATTATTACACTCCTGCAAACAAAGAGCCTCTATCATAATGTATAAATAATTTGTTGAAAATTAAAAAGTTTTCTGAATTCTGTGAGCAACTCTTGTTGCCCTCCCGTGTTCGATGTGATCTCTCGAGGTTAAAAAAAGCAGATTGACTTTAGCGATGATTCGCTTTATTCTCTGTAAAGCAATTTAACTTCAAGGTTTAATATGAGAATGAAAAGTAGAGCAACTTATCAAAAACTTTGTGAAGTGATTCCGGGTGGCGTAAATTCTCCCGTCAGGGCAACTGCGGGCCTTGAAGAATTTCCGATAGTTGCAGATCATGCCTATGAGGATCAAATCATTGATATTGACGGAAATGCTTACATCGATTACTGCGGGTCGTGGGGTGCCCTCATTCATGGAGCTGCACATCCTGAAATTTTAAATGCTGCAAAATTCAGAATGGAAAAAGGCACAACCTTTGGCATGACGACACCCATTGAAGAAAAAATGGCACGAAAAATTGTGGATTTAATTCCATCAATTGAAAAGATACGTTTTGTTTCAACCGGAACAGAAGCTACAATGAGTGCTGTTCGCTTGGCAAGAGGATTTACAGGAAAAAATTTGATCGTAAAATTTTCGGGTAATTATCATGGGCATGCAGATTTTTTTCTTGTCAAAGCAGGTTCCGGTGTCTCTTCCTTGAACGCTTCATCATCTGCAGGAATTCCTGACGATATTGTTAAACAGACAATTTGTTTGCCATATAATGATGTGCAAGCTTGTCTTGAAATTTTCAACCACTTAAAATATCAAAACCAAATTGCCGCAGTTATATTGGAACCGATTGCAGGCAACATGGGGCTAGTACCTGCCTCGCATGAGTTTATTCAAATGCTTGCTAAAGAAACAAAAAGAATAGGGGCATTGCTTATTTTTGATGAGGTTATGACAGGTTTTAGGGTGGCTCTTGGAGGTGCTCAAAGCCTTTATGGTATAATTCCTGACTTAACGTGTTTTGCAAAAATTATTGGCGGGGGATTTCCGGCGGCAGCTTTTGGGGGACGAGCCGATATCATGAATTGTCTTGCACCATTAGGGTCTGTTTATCAGGCAGGAACACTTTCGGGCAATCCTGTAGCAATGGAAGCTGGCTTAAAAGCGCTTGAGCTTCTAGAAAAACCGAATGTTTATGAAGAGTTGGAAAGGAAAACAAATGTCATTACGAAATCTGTCAGTGAATATATAAAAACGCATGACCTCAATGCTTGTATTCAGCAAGCAGGTTCTATGTTTACACTCTTTTTTGGTTTAAAAAAGGTTGATAATGTGGAGGAGGCTTCCAAGCTTAATGCTTTACAATATAAACAGTTCTTTAGTTTTATGTTTAGTAATGGAGTATATGTTCCGCCCCTTCAAATGGAGGCCTGGTTTGTGTCGACTGCACATAAACAAGCCAATCTTGAAAAAACCCGCGACCTCATCCTGCAGTTTTTGGCTACAATGAGTTAACTGTTGGTTATACCGTTAGAGAGGCTTTTTTTACCGCGAAGAGCGCGAAGAAGCGCAGCTTCGCTGCGGGAAGAAACGCGAAGAAAAGCGCAGCTCATGCTGCGATGGAAGAAGGCATATAAACCTCTAAACTTCAGTAAAGTCATTATTTTGTTTTCTTCTCGCGCTTTTAAGCGCGCTTTCTTCGCGTTTCTTCCCGCAGCGAAGCTTGCGCTTCTTCGCGTCCTTCGCGGTAAAAAAATCCCTCCTAACGGTATAAATCCATCAACAAAGGCCTTGGTGGTAAAAAAGCCATCCTAACGCTAGGGCAAAAAAAAAACTTGGCTTCTTTTGAAAGCCAAGTTTTTAATCTTAGTTAACTTGTAGTAAACTGATTTTTTGTCTAGTAACCGCTTCTTGGTCTTGAACCGGCAGGGCTATAAGCGTTTGATCTTTTGTTCGGTCCATTATTTGGTCTTTGATTAGAAGTTGATGTTCTTCTTGGACCATTGTTTCTGAACTGAGACTCTCTTGGTCTTTGTTCACGCGCTTGAGGCTCCATACCAGGAACTGTATGTACAGCTAGTTTTCTAGATGTAAAACGTTCGATGTTACGCACAAGATGTGTTTCTTTTTGAGAAGCGAAAGAAATAGCGATACCTGTTTGGCCGGCTCTTCCTGTTCTTCCAATTCTATGAACGTAATCTTCTGCTGTTTGCGGTAGATCAAAGTTAATAACATGTGTAATTGATAAAACATCAATACCACGCGCAGCAACATCAGTTGCAACTAGAACGCGAACGGTTCCTTTTCTTAAAGATTCAATTGTACGGCTTCTTTGACGCTGATTCATATCACCATGAAGAGGAGCTGCACGATGTCCGATATCTAGAAGCATATCGACTAAAAGATCTGCATTTCTTTTTGTTGAAGTGAAGACGATTGTTTGGTTAGTTTCCGGACCAACAAGCAATTCTTCTAATAAACGATGTTTATGGTTTAGATTGTCAACAAGAAGAAGGCGCTCTTCGATATTTTCTGTTTTTTGCATATCGTGAGCGACATTGATTTCTTTTGGCTTTGTTAAAAGACGGTTAGATAGCTCTAACACAGATCCTTTAAGCGTCGCAGAAAACATAAGTGTTTGACGTGTCTTAGGTGTTGCTTTTGCAATTTGTTCAACAGGTTCAATGAAGCCCATGTCTAACATTCTATCTGCTTCATCAAGAATCAACATTTCAAGTCTTGAAAAATCGATACGTCCTCTTTCCATATGGTCAATTAAGCGACCAGGTGTTGCCACTAAAATTTCAAACGGACGAGATAAGTCACGGTTTTGAATAGGGTAAGGAGCTCCGCCATAAATACAAACTGTTTTAACGCGTGCTAGATGCTTACTAAATTTAACTGCTTCAGCGGCAACTTGCATTGCAAGTTCGCGAGTTGGAACTAAAATTAGGATACGCGGGCCTTGCGATTTTACAGTGGGTGCCACGCTTAGCTTTTGCAATGCAGGCAAAATAAAGGCAGCAGTTTTTCCTGTTCCTGTTTGTGCAGAAGCGCGTAAATCGCAACCGCTAAGAATCATTGGAATCGCTTCTGCTTGTATAGGTGTAGCTTGTGTAAAGCCTAACTCCTCAACAGCCTTTATGATCCCTTCATTCAAATCTAAATCTTTAAAATTCATAATTAATTAACTTTTGTTAAGTGTAAAACAGTGATGATAGCATGTCTAATCAATTAAAGATAGTAAAAAAAAGAAAAACTTGACGTTATACTGGGGATTTATAGAGTAATGTTTTTTTACAAGGAGCAAGGCTATAGGAATCAGGCAGGTAAGAAGACTAGATAAGGCAAAATATTTTATTGTGTAGTTAATCTAATTGACTAGCGATTTAGACTTGTACTACTCCAATGAAAATTACTTGTCTCATTAAATTATATCGATAATATTTTTTACCAGTGAGGCAGTGAGAAAGGCATGAGATCAGTGAGTAGTTGATCAGTGAGAAGTTATGGAAATCAGTAATCTCACTGGCCTCATGTATTTCTCACTGACTCACTGGTAAAAAATCTAAAATTTTTATATTTTATCGTTAGGCGATGGTTACTTCCTTATTGAGGTAAACATCTTGAATTGCATGAAAAATGGAAACTCCTTCTTTTAGTGGGCATTGAAATGTTTTTCTTCCACTAATTAATCCCATTCCACCCGCGCGCTTATTAATGACTGCCAAACGAATGGAGTCTGCCAAATCGCTTTTCCCTGAAGCTCCGCCTGAATTTATCAGACCAAGACGACCGGAATAATTGTTTAATACTTGATATCTGCATAAATCAATGGGATTTAGGCTGACAAGATCAGTGTACATTTTTTCGTTGAATTTACCATAACTTTTCCCTCCTTGATTCAAAGCTTTATAACCCCCATTATTAATTGGCATTTTCTGTTTAATAATGTCAGCGCCAATTGTTGCACCCAGATGATTGGCCTGACCTGTTAAATCTGCACTTTCATGGTAGTCGATATCTCCTACTTTAAAAGCGGAATTTCTAAGGTAGCACCATAAAATCGTTGCCATACCAAGTTCATGTGCTTTTGAAAAAGCCTCACTTATTTCGCTTATTTGTCTTGTACTTTCCTCTGATCCAAAATATATGGTTGCACCAACGGCACAAGCTCCCATGTCAAAGGCCTGTTTCACACTTGCAAAAGCTATCTGATCGTAATGATTAGGGTAAGTTAGTAATTCATTATGATTGAGTTTCATAATAAAAGGAATTCTATGAGCATATTTCCGGGCTACATTTCCTAAAACGCCAAGTGTTGAAGCAACAGCATTGCAACCACCTTCAATTGCTAATTTTATAATGTTTTCCGGGTCAAAATAATCAGGATTTGGTGCAAATGATGCGCCTGCAGAATGCTCTATTCCCTGATCAACGGGCAAAATGGAAAGGTAGCCTGTGCCACTTAATCTACCTGACATAAAGAGTCTGTTTAAATTATTTAATACAGGAATGGATCTATCGCTAAATGTGTGCACATCTTCAAGCCAATGGCTACTTGGAAGGTAAAGTTTATCTTTTGGAATCTTTGTGCACACATGTGTTAAGAGGGATTCATCCTCTTTTCCTAAACTCTTTTGTATATCTTGTAATGTTAACATTGTTTTAGTCCTATAAGTTAATTAAATGTAACATTACTAGGATGTAATGATATTTCCTATTAAAATTTATTACCGCTAGTTTAACACTATGAAAATGAAAGATTTAAGTGTGTTTTTAAAATTATCTCTTGTCAAAAATAAAAAAAAGGTCATATTGAAGTTTAGATGTTTATTTACTTAGGTGGTCAGTTTTTCCGGAACCGTCCACCAACAATAAGTAGAAAACTTAAGATTTTTGAATGCCGTATTCAATAAATCTTATTTTAAAAAATGTTCCGGCAAGGAGAGTGCTATGAAAAAGTTTATCCAACTAAGTGCCATCTTTTTTGGTCTCATCATTTCACAAAATGCTTATTCTTATTCTCAACAAACTACTGATGGTGCCTGTTGTGTGCCAAGCGACCAACCATGTGGCGAGAGCTATCAACTAATGTGCCGTCAAGAGCCTTGCTACTATAATGATTGGAAATGTATTGAGGAAAAAATCCCTTGCAAAAAACAATGCGTACGTTGCGTACCACAATACTATGAAGTTACTAAGTGCCGTATGGTACCACAAGAATATAAAGAAACATGCTGCCGCTACGTAAAAGAATGTTATGAAGTAGATGATTGCAAAACTTGCAAAAAATGGGTTTGCGAGCAAAAATGTAAGTTAGTTCCAAAATATTATTGGAAACATAACTGTGCTCCAAAAGCTGATGCTTGCGCTCCAGTTTGCAGATAATTTTAGTTTAATATAATTTTAAGCAGGTGACCATTCGGTCACCTGTTTTTTTAACCCTGAAAAAGGGGTTGATATTCAAGTCTCTCTTTTGAAAGATCAGCCTTCATTCCAAGATAACTTCCAAGTCTTAATCCAGCAAGTACAGTACAAATTTGAGCTGTGACAGGCAAAGCAAAAAAACCTATGGTACCTGTGATAATGACAGGCTTTAAGCGATTAAAGATGTTTTTAACCATGTAGGCTATTTTTGGTAATGTTTTATCTAAAGGATTTTCAGGTTCTTGTAAATATTCAGTCTGATAAACCGTTGCCCACACTTGGCAAGTTTTTTCCATGAAAAATTTAGGAAAAGCCATGCCCGTTACCACACTAATTGCAAGAATATAAGGGCATAGATTTGTTGAAATGGCATAAATTCCGACCGCAATTGCGGCACAAGCAACAGTAGTTATTGTCACCATTAAGCTATTATTTATATCGGTCTTAATATTTGGATCTGATACTAATTCATAAATTTCAAAAGGAATTTTTTTCATTGCCTCTGAAATTGAGATTATTCCATCAATCATCTTAAACCTCATATTAGGAGTTAAAAGGACAATTATAGCTTAAAAAATGATACGGTCAAGATTTAATTTCATTTCCTTTGACAATCTATCAGTAAAATATTATCTTTTTGATTATGAATGATGATACAGAGGAATTTATGCTTTCAAATAAAGCAAAAGAAAATTTGAAAGATAAAAAAAATCTAAAGAAAAATTTGGAAAAGGGAAAATCAGTCTTTGAATTGATGGATTTCCAAAAAGAAACTTGTGCCAAATTTTATCAGGCGGCCTTTAAACTTTTCGAAGAGCAAAATTACGCTGATGCGTCTGATGCTTTTTTGTTTTTAATCACATTAGATTCAGCAAATCACGATTATTGGCTTGGGCTTGGAATGTCAACCCAACTTCTTCACCAATATGAAGCTGCAATAGATGCTTACGAAATGGCTGCCATTTCAAAGCTTGAGAGCCCTGTTCCCTATTTTTATCTTGCAAAATGTTTGTATGCTGTTCATGACAAAGAAAGCTCTCTTGCAGCATTGAATCTTGCAATCGAATATTCAAACGATGAGTTGATTTTCCAAGACCTTAAAAATCAAGCTATTGTGGCAAGAGACCTCCTTCTAAAAGATATTAACTAATTACCCATCAAAAAATTTAAGCTTGAATTTAGGATCACACATGCATATCGCCATCACGACGAGGCTTAAACCTTTCGAAAAAGCATCCGGTGCTCATTGCCCACTACCGGGATCAACCTATTCTTTACAAATTTTTCCGTCAAAAATTTTTCTTTATGATTTGACTTCAAGCTATAAGACAATTTTAGCTGAAATTAGTGTTGAGATTGAGGGACCGGTAGCTGATTTTACTGTTCAGTTAAATCTAGAAAAAGGGAATGTTTTAGTTTTTGGTAAAGGAATTAAAGGCTATTTTCGTTACAGCATTACAGCAGTTGAAAAAGCCCAAGGCATTATGATTCATACAGAAAAAGCATTAAATCAAGAGATTGAATTTAATTTGGATTCTTCAGAATTTAAGGCTACAAGAAGCGATGAACGCAAGTTGTTTGTTGTTAAAGACATACTTTCTAGTCAAACACTCTATTCGAATAGTGGATTTGACAGGTTATGCCTTGGAAGTCATAAATCCCAAGATTGGACGCTTGTTAAAAGACGCAAAAGTTTAAAAGAAATTTTTCCTGTTTGGCTTAGATTAGGCGAAATGTGTGATCATGTATCAGAAAAGAAACCGTCTGAATTTACGGGAGTTGCCTCAATTCTTAAAAATTGTGAAGAGGCAATTAAATTGGCAGATCGAAATGAAATATTAAAACCTTTTGAGATTCTTTTTGAAGCAGGATTTTATGGAATAATGAGTCCTTCCCTTAATGATGAAAAGCATCAGGGACTAATTTTACCAAAAGTCAATCCGACATCCTCGCCACTTATCCTTTTATCTTATGGTGCAAAGCTTATACGTTCGCTATTTGCAACTTACAATAATAAAGTTTTAAACGTTTTACCGGCCCTACCGGTACCCTTTCATTCAGGTCGCCTAACTCAATTTAAATGTGATAATGTAGCTCTTGTTAGTTTAGAATGGAGTAAAAAGATCATTCGTCGTATGATCCTGATTGCAGAGGAGAGTGATGTCATCGAAGTGGAATTTCAGAAAGAGATTAAACGTTTTAGATTAAGAAATGAAGCCGGTACATTAAATGTGCAATGCGATGTGGGATCGCCCATAGTTGTGGAAAAGGGTAATACCTACTACTTTGATTGCTTCCAAAAATAATCGCTTCTTTGAGGTACGTACTCTTTTAACACCGAGAACACCGAGAAAAAACGGTATAATGAAAATGTGATAGGACAAAAAGAATGAATTTGAAGAATCAGATGATGCGCTTAATTAACGGGGAAGAGCATGATCCTCATACTTTTTTAGGGCTGCATACCGAAAATGGAAAACAACTCATTCGCCTTTTTTTTCCAAGGGCTAAAACACTTTACTTAGAAGTACTTGGGAAAATCGTTGAAGCTAAATTGATTCATCCAAAGGGGATTTTTGAATATTATCCTGAAAAAACTATTACTTACTTTGATTATCGCATTTATCATCCTAACGCACTTTTAGCTCATGATCCTTATGTCTTTTTGCCTTTTATAAGTGAGCTTGATCAATATTTATTTAGCCAAGGTGTTCACTACACTATATATGAGCGCCTTGGTGCTCACCCAATGATTCATCAGGGGATTCAAGGTGTAAACTTTGCTGTGTGGGCCCCCGGTGCCACACGTGTTTCATTGGTTGCAGATTTTAATTATTTTGATGGCAAAATAAATCCGATGCGAGCATTGGGTCATTCAGGAATTTTTGAGCTTTTTGTCCCGGGTATTGTTGAGGGTGAGAAATATAAATTCAAGATTCAAGCAGCTGACAAGAAAACTCAATTTAAAGCCGATCCTTATGCCTTTTATTCAGAAGTAAGACCTTCTACTGCCTCCATTGTTTTTGATCCTCAAAAATTTGAATTTGATGATGATGAATGGATCAAACAGCGCATGCAAACTAAAGATGATGCTAAACCACAGCTTGTTTACGAGCTTCATTTGGGGTCCTGGAAAAAGAATCATGATTCATTCTTAAATTACAGACAAATTGCCGTAGAGCTTACAGATTATTGTAAAGAGATGAATTTTACTCATGTAGAGCTCATGCCTATTCAGGAACATCCTTTGGATGAATCATGGGGTTATCAGGTTACCGGCTATTATGCAATCACAAGCCGTTTTGGTACCCCGGAAGATTTTCAATGGTTTGTCAATTATCTGCACAAGCATCAGATCGGCATCATATTGGACTGGGTACCGGCACATTTTCCAACAGATGAATTCTCTCTTGGAAGATTTGATGGAACGGCCCTTTATGAACATGAAGATAAGCGACAAGGCTTTCATCCCGATTGGAAAACCTTTATCTTTAATTACGGTCGTAACGAGGTTTCTAACTTTTTAATTGCTAATGCTCTGTTTTTATTTGAAGTGATGCATATCGATGCTTTAAGGGTCGATGCGGTAGCTTCCATGCTTTACCTAGATTATGGCAGAAAAGATGGCGAGTATATTCCCAATAAATTTGGGGGAAATATAAATTTAGAAGCCATTCAATTTTTTAAACATTTAAATTCCATTGTACATCAAAAGTTTCCGGGCGTCCTCATGATCGCCGAAGAATCTACCTCATTTCCAAAGATAACCGCAGCAGATGGATTGGGATTTGATCAGAAATGGAATTTGGGCTGGATGAACGACACGCTTCGTTATTTTTCAAAAGACATGTACTACCGCCATCATCATCATCAAGATCTTACTTTTGGATTACTTTACGCTTTTTCTGAGCGCTTTTCCTTGGCTTTATCACATGATGAGGTTGTTCATTGCAAAAAAAGCTTAATTGGAAAAATGCCGGGCGATCTTTGGCAAAAGTTTGCCAATTTAAGACTACTCTACAGCTACATGATCTGCCAGCCAGGAAAGAAATTGATTTTTATGGGAGGCGAAATTGCCCAATTTGATGAATGGTCTTGCAAGGATCAACTTCAATGGTTTTTACTAAAATATCCAATGCACCATAGCGTTCAGACAATGATCAAAGATTTAAATCAACTCTATTTAAACACAAAACCCCTTTGGGAAAAAGATTTTGACCACCAAGGCTTTGAATGGGTGGATTTTTTAGATCATAAAAATAGTGTGATCAGCTATTTAAGAAAGGGTGTAGAGGGTGTTGTTCTTTGTGTGCATCATTTCACACCGGAATTTAAAAGTGATTATGTAATAAAACTTTCTAATGTTGCATCTATAGAAGAAATTTTTAATAGCGACCATGAAAAATATTCCGGTTCCGGAAAAATTAATCCTTATCCACACATCGACTGCGATGAGAATTTCATTGCCCGAGCGATCAAGATTAACCTTGCACCCCTAGCCACTATGATCTTCAAGGTCACCTTTTGGTGAAGGGTTTGAGGGGTGGCGTTTTTTTTAACACAGAGAACACCGAGAAAAAACAAGAGAGAGGGAATGAGAAGGCTTAAGATGGATTATATACTGGTTCTACTTTAAAGTAAAAAAACATCCGGTCTCACTTGAACGAAACAATAATATTTTTTACAGGATATGCACGATCGCTGCGTGGCACGATAAGCAAGATAAAATCAACCTCAAGTAATTCAGGTGGTTGAAATTATCTTGCTTATCGTGCCGCGCAGCGATCGTGCATATCCTGTAAAAAATTGAAAACGTGATAAATTGTAGAGGCTCTATAATATCACTTTGGAGTAGAACCAATAATAGCCTATACGATTTTTACAGTGAGTCTCGTTAAGAAGCTGCATGAGATTAGTGAGAGGCAATGCATTCATAGCCCCTCACTGAACTCATGCAGCTTCTCACTGACTCACTGGTAAAAAATCAGAAACCTTAAATTTTAGTTTGCTTGCCAAATAGGGTGAGCATTGCTTTGTTAAAGGCGGGGATGTCATCAGGTTTACGGCTTGTGACGATGTTTTCATCGACTACAACTTCTTTATCCACCCATTTTGCCCCTGCATTGACGAGGTCAATTTTGATAGAACCATAGGATGTTAAATTTTTCCCTTTAACGCCTTCCGCATTAATTAGAATCCACGGAGCATGACAAATTGCAGCAATTGGCTTTTTAGCTTTAACAAAGCTTTTTACAAAATCAATCGCTTTTGGCTCGAGGCGTAATTTGTCAGGATTCATAAGCCCTCCCGGTAACAAGAGGGCATCAAAATCTTCTGGTTCTGCCTGTTCAAGTTGCAAGTCTACCGGAAACTCATCTCCCCAATTTTTACCTTTCCATCCTTTGACTTTACCCTGTACAGGTGAAACAATCAACGTTTCTGCACCGGCATCGGTTAGAGCTTTTCTTGGATCTTCCATTTCGCTTTGCTCAAAACCATCTGCAATAAGAATGGCAACTTTTAATCCTTGTAATGATTTGCCCATAATTACCTCCAAAAAAAAGTTGTTTATTTTTGCATTTCGTCGATTGCTTGCATCACATTGGTTTCGTTGATTTCGCTTCCCATTAGCTTTTTGCTTTTCTTAGTATTGCGATTCATAATGACCATTGTCGGAGTAGCTTCAATATCATGCTCTTTAACCAAGTGCTTAAAGTATTTAATTCCAACGGCAACATCGGCATAATTTATATGATTGTACTTAAAGCCTAAAGGAGCAATTGCTTTTTCAACTTGTTCATCAGTAGGATTGCCATTCGTCTTTGAAATTTCGGTTAAAGCAGCACGTAAAGGCAAATAATTTGCTTTATTATTGATCAAGAAAGACAAATTATAGGGAATGAAATTTAACGTTTCCGTATGAACGATGGTGTCAACAAAGACAAGACGAGCTTTCTCCATAATTTTCGGAGCGATTTTATCCATCGTTGGTTCCACCGTACGACAAGCAGGGCACTTCCAATCGCTAAAAAAGTAAACTTCAACCGGACTGTTGAGGTTTCCAAGGGCAATCTTTTCTTTCATCGTCTCTTCTGCTGCTACAAGCGGGTTTGTTTTAACGACGCCAACAAATGCAAAGATAAAACCGAATAACATAAATGAAAGTGTTAAAAAGGCCTTTTGTATACTTTTCATGATATCGCTCCTTCTATTTTCTCTTAAAAATCCTTTAAGCTCTATTAAATAGCCTATTAAATAAGTCAGTCCTATTAAGCCTATGCAACCGGCTATTGCTAAACAAACAGGGCAGTAGCTTTTAATCTCATATTTTTGCAGCAAAATAAAATCGATTTCAGCACCAACGGCCGCAGCTACAAGTAACGCTGCAGTAAAACCGGCAAGCCTATTTCCACGGGAATAATAGTGCAAAAGCCCAAGTAAGGGAAAAAAAATTAACCCAAAGCACTCAAAGCTAATGCCACAAAGCGTATAATTGTGCGCACCACCACATTCAGTTGTACAAATTCTTATATAAGAAATAATTGATAGAACAAATCCGCCTAATATTCCTAGGGCACCTAAATAATAAAGAAGAGTGGAAACGTATTTATTCATCATTAACCCCTATTATTTTTAATATGTTATAATAGAGTTATATTGTCAATCCTTTAGCCTTTCCACCACTAGACCGTTAGGAATTCACAGTGTTTAAGATTTTTTAACACGAAGACACGAAGACCGTTAGGAATTCATAAAGTTTCTGATTTTTTTACACGATAAACACGAAGATAAAATTTACACTTTAATTATTCAAACCCTTGTTCATATTATAAAGTCGCAAGAATTAGAGATCGGTCTTCGTGTCTTTGTGTCTTCGTGTTAAAAAAATCAGAGACCTAAAGAATCACAACGGTCTTCTTATTTAGTGAGCTTTCCGTTGTGGAGCTGATAGATTGTATCCGTAAGATTTGCAAGGTTGTCGTCATG
>JBBSJT010000018.1:0-27202 GCA_038257035.1 Chlamydiia bacterium | reverse complement strand
CTTTTATTTAAATAATTATCGTAGGCTGATTTAATTTTAGGATTTGTGTTATAAGCTATTACTTTTAAAAGTGCACCTGCAGATAATTGAAGAGCTAAACAGCCAAAAGCAATCAACGATATAATAGGTAAGCTTTTTACACCAAAAACAATATTTAAGCCGAGTAGCCCCAAAGATCCTACAAAAATAGGAAGGGTGGCACTTAGAACTACAGCTACTCCTTTAAGTAGTTGTGAACTTAAACAGTCTCCTCTTTCATCTATTTTTTTAGTGAAATAAGAATTCAAATCTTTTGCGCCGCCAATTGCTATAGAGGTCCCCAGGAAAAAACCTGATAAATATACAGAACCAATAATTGATCTCAAAAGTGGTGAACTCGTGAAAACAATAGTATAAGTAATTGGCATAATTTTCGTAAGTAGTTGAAGTTGTTGAAATTGTTTATCAAGTTCTCCGCTAGATTTTGTTTTTCTTGGGTGTCCTTCTTCGTTGATTACAGTTTCTTCATAGGACGTTTGAATTCTTAAGGGGGCTAGAAGGTAATCGGCGACTTGAAGACTAAAAGGCTTATCACGTGATGAAATTTGAGTAAGAAGGAAATTAGGTAGATTATTTGGAAAATTGATCATAAATGCAACTCGTATAAATTAATTAAAACAGTAGGTTAACAAATTAAAACATTTAAGTCTAACAGTTTAGATTTTGTATAATTTTTTAATAATTGAAGATAGTTCAAAATAGTTAGCCACATATGTGGCTACACGTTTCGTCCTGCATTCGCGGGCTAGGATACTTTTATTTTGGGGAGGCGCTGGGGTTTATTTTGTTGAGGAGTATTCGCCTGTATTCTGGGTTTTGAGGGGTGCAGATGAGGCTTTTTGTTTTGAGTAGATTTATAAATTCAGCTTTTTCTTGATCGGTGGATTCTTTAAAGAGCACATGGGGTGCATGTGGCTCGTTGAAGATGGGTAGTTTTTCTTCTATGATTGACATCGAAACATTTTCTTTTGTGGTGCGATCTTTTAAAAATACGGTATCGGCCGTTCTCATGGTGGTGTGGTCTGATGTCATGCCCATCATGTAAAAACCATTTAAGGTTGAATCCCCATGGATGCAGCCCTCTTCAATAATAAGGGTAAATCCAAAAGGAATTTGGATGCCAATCATTTCAAGCTCGTTCGGATGATCATTAAATTTGGCCAGAACAACAAATCCTTTTGAAAAAGGAGTGAGTGGTGTCATAAATTGGGAAAAATTATGTTTTTCAATAAAAAGGCCACTCCCTTCTTTTACCTGCCAATTTGCATACCCTTCTTCATACCTGTAGGTAACGACCCGGAAATCATCTTTTGAAGGAAGGGGCTTGTTTGAAATTTGAAAAGGAATGTTATTATTAACAAGCCGTGCTTTAAAAGGTGATAAATCCATGCCGCGAGGATCAAAATGTTTTAATTTAATTTCATTTGTCTCAAGTTCTAAAAGACCCGGATTCAAGAAAAGAGATTGACGAAGATGTTGTGGCTTTAAATGATATTCTGTTTGTTTCTGAAGAATAATTTCTTTTTCACTACCTGGAATCCATTCGGCTCTAATAGTTGTGAAAAGTTCGTTATCTATTTTAATATCTGATTTAATTTCTATTTCTTTAGTTAAAATCGGCTTTCTTTGAATAAGTGGTGGAAATTGAGTGACATCAAATTGATAAGTATATTTATCGAGTTGTCCCAAATTTCCAAAATAATCGCACGGACCGACCATGCTAGAACCCGGGATACCGCGCACAGCTATTAAGTTTGACATTCTTAAGAAAGTTCGGGTAGCACATTCAATTGTCCAGTCGTCCGATAGCCTAGGAAGAGTTCGTGATAAATGATAATTTACTCTGCAAGCGACTGTTCCTTTTTCTCCATCTAATAATAATAAGCGCTCATCAAAAAAACTTAAGACATAAGAGGATACCGAGGCTGTCAAATTCCAAATGCCACTACTGACTGTTCCGGTTTTTACGACCAAATTATTGGTTTGCAAGTTTTGTTGAATTAAAACGTCCGGTTTTGAAGAAAAGTTTTCAGTAATCATTTTACGCTCCGAAATTTAAAAATACTTTATTAATATATCTACTCCAAAAATGAAAAATCTGGCAGGTCTTACTTGATTATACCAATAATATTTTTTTACAATGAGGCAGTGATATCGGCATGAGGACAGTGAGGGGTAGGAATTTCAAGACTCTCTCACTGATCTCATGTCTTTCTCAATGCCTCATTGGTAAAAAATCTGAAACTTTTTACTACAAGTAGCACCGTATATAATCAACTTTGAATTATATGCTTTTGCATATTTATTCGTTATACG
The DNA here is from genome assembly GCA_038257035.1 of Chlamydiia bacterium. Taxonomy (GTDB): domain Bacteria; phylum Chlamydiota; class Chlamydiia; order Chlamydiales; family Parachlamydiaceae; genus JBBSJT01. Next base: position 24,847 of record JBBSJT010000018.1, on the reverse strand, counting down.
AAAATTGACCTTGCAACATTATTGTTCCATAGGTATAATCTGTTGTTTTTAAGAGTTAGGAGAAACTTTAGCATGGTACGTATTAGCAAACAATCAGAGAGAAGAGGCCAATCTCGCCGTCGTTGTCAAGCACCGGCAAAACCATCAGGCCCAAAGAAAGATAATTTACCTTCAGGTTTTAAAATTCATGCAAATTCTATCGAAGGTGAATTCGCGGCAAATGTATTTATACCAAAAATTAGATAAGCAAAGGTAAATTATGTCCAGACATCCAAGCTTCGGCAAAGCGAATAAAGGCGCTAAAAAGCGTAACGTTTTAAAGCGTTTTGAGCGTATAGACGTATTAAAAAAATTAGGTCGTTGGGACGCAAATGAAAAATGCGTAACAGGTCTTCCAAAGACTCCAATTCTACCGTAATTTTTGATTACTCTACAAATACTACACTGAACAGATCATCAATATGTTCAGTGTAAAACCCCCTTTTTCATCACATTTCCATGCACATTGAAGTCTCCAACAAACAAAAAACTGTTAAAATATCCAAAGTTAAAGTTAAAAAAATTGTTGAAGCTGTCATTGCTTTTGAAAATCAAAAGTGTGATGAAGTAGCTATCCATTTTGTTTCCATTAATGAAATTTGTGAATTACACCGGCAATTTTTCAATGACCCCTCCCCGACTGACTGTATTTCACTCCCCCTTGATGATGAAAACGAAATTCATTATCGCGTTTTAGGGGAAGTTTTTGTCTGCCCGGATGTTGCTCTTGAATATGCAGCCTCAAAAAATAGTGATCCCCATCTTGAAATAACACTTTATATTGTTCATGGCCTCTTGCATCTTATGGGCTATGATGATATACAGACAAAAGAGCGCGCGCTGATGCGGGCGGCTGAAAAACGACATTTAGCAAACTTAGGAATGTTGAAAATTAACCTCAACTAAGGGTTGTCTTTGGGCCTGATCACTTTATTTTTTTGTGCCTTATTTTTTCTTGTTAGTTCATTTTTTTTAACGTCAATGTTAATAGCTTTGACTACGCTTCAAAAAAATGAAGCGAGAAATGAACTGCAAACTCTTGGAAAAAAATTTTTCTATCGCCCTTTTCATCTCATTTTTTTCCCTGAGAATGAATATGAAGGGATTTATTTTGGTGTCCTTGCCTCACAAAACTTTGCCCGTTTTTGTTTTGCGGCATTTTCTACGGCTTTTCTTCTACAGACAGAAAACTTTACAACGCTACAAAAACTTGAAAACGTCCCAACTGTTGATTTTTTTTGGTTATTCTTTAGCTTTTTTAGCTGTATCCTGCTTTTATTTATTTTCGGTTATTATCTTCCACGCATCTTCGCCACACGTCTTCCAAAAGCAGCCTTGCATTTATCAGCCCTGATCAGCTCACTTTTTTTGATTCTTATATTTCCTCTAACCTTCATTTATTTAAAATTATTAAAATCCCTTTCTCGTTTTACTTCCATCGACAATTTACAAAAACCTTCCAATCAGATTAGAGAAGAAATCATCGAAATGATCGAAGAAATGCCTTTTGGCCCTACAATGGACTTCCACGAAAAAAAACTCATTGAATCTGTTCTTTCTTTTAAGGAACGGATTGTTCGTGAAGTTATGGTTCCAAGGGTTGATTTATTCTGTCTTGATTCAGAAACAAGCATTCGGGAAGCTGCCAAGATTTTGCAGATGCAAGGTTTTAGTCGAACACCTATTTACAGAAACTCCATCGATAATATAGTCGGCGTTTTGATGTATAAAGACCTTTTTGCAAAATACTTGGAATTTGAAAAAAAAGGATTTGATCCTAAAATTCTTGATGCTCCTATCGAAACACTTCAAAAAAACATTCTATATGTTCCTGAGACTAAAAGACTTAGCAGCCTTTTGCAGGAATTTCGCAAGAAACAAGTGCATGCAGCGATTGTAGTCGATGAATATGGGGGCACAGAAGGTATTGTTACTATCGAAGATATTTTAGAGGTGATCGTCGGAGATATTTCTGATGAATATGATGATGAAGAAACACTTTATCGTGAATTACCTGACGGCTCATGGGTTGTTGATGCCAGAATGAGCATCCTAGATGTTGAAGAGATATTGAATATCAATATTCCGCAAGATGCAGATTACGACACTATAGGCGGTTATATTTACCAATCAGCAGGAAGCATCCCTCAAAAAGGCTTTATTATTCATCGGGATGATTTCGAATTGGAAGTCTTAAGCTCTAGTGAAAAATCGGTCGAGCAAGTCAAAATCAAACCCCTCAACAACCCCTAGTTTTTACTAATCCCGTTATTTTCCCATTTTTTCACCGCGAAGACCGCGAAGAAGCGCAGCTTTGCTGCGGGAAGAAACGCGAAGAAAGCGCGCTTAAAAGCGCGAGGAGAATTAAAAAGACTATTAGATTCAAATCTTTGAAAAACATATGTTCCTATCGCGCGACAGCGCGCTTCTTCGCGCTTCTTCCCGCGGCATAAGCCGCGCTTCTTCGCGGTCTTCGCGGTAAAAAGATCCACCCTAAAGGTATAATACTTCTTCTTAATTCTTCGCGGTAAAAAAAATCTAAAACTTTTCACTTTCAAGTAGCACCTGTATATAGTTCGAAAAAGAGCAGTTCATGCTTCTTAAAAACCTGCCATTCTGTTATAGTTTAAAGATTCTAAAGGAATAAAATTATGTATTTAGACCCTCTAACCGAGCTAAGCTTGGTATTTACTTTAGGTCTTTTTTTGGGCTGTTTAGGTGTTTATTTATATCACCGATCTAAACTTGGCACCTACGAGACCATTGCAAAAAATATCGTTAATAAAGCTGAACTTGATGCCAACAACTTAAAACGTCACACAGAAATTTTGCTTAAAACGCAACAGGTCGATCACCAGCGCGAGCTTGAAATGGTCTGGCAGTCGGAAAGAAAAAAACTGCAACGCGAAGAAGAGCGTATCAAGCTAAAAGAAGATAAAATTGAAACACGCATGAATCTTGTCGAAAAGAAATTAAGCGATATTGAAACGAGAGAAGCTACGTTGCAGTTAAGAAAAGTCAAACTTGATGAAGAAAAATCTTCAGTAAATGAGCTTCGCGACAGTCTTTTAGTGGAGTTGGAAAAAATATCGGGTTTAAGTGCAAATGAAGCTAAAGAAATATTGATCAATAAAATCACCTGCGATGTAAAAGCTGATGCCGTTAATTTAGTAAGACGCATCAAAAAAGAGGCCGAAGAAGAGGCTGACAAACAAGCCAGCACCATTATTGCAACAGCCATTAATCGCCTCGCCTCTTCATGTGTTTCAGAGACCACTGTGCATACAATTTCGATCCCAAATGAAGAAATGAAAGGGCGCATCATTGGTCGTGAAGGCCGAAACATTCGCTCACTTGAAAAAGAAACGGGTGTCAATTTTATTATTGACGATACGCCAAATGCTATTGTTTTATCAGGATTTGATCCAATCAGAATTCACATTGCAAAAATTGCTCTAACAGATCTTGTGACCGATGGAAGAATCCATCCAACGCGCATTGAAGAAGCTGTGGAAAAAGCAAAACAGACAACAGTTAAGCAAATCAAACAATGGGGTGAAGATGCGGCTTTAAAGGCCGGCGCTATGAATCTTCATCCTCAAATCATCTTATTGATCGGTAAGCTTAAATTCCGCTATAGCTATGGTCAAAACATTTTGGATCACTCATTGGAAGTTTCCCACCTCATGGGACTCATGGCAGCAGAACTTGGGTTAGATCAGCGCTTAGCAAGACGCATCGGACTTCTTCACGATATGGGTAAAGCCGTTTCTCATGAAATGGAGGGCTCTCATGCTATTATCGGCCATGACATTGCCCTTAAATATGGAGAAAACAAGGAAGTTGCCGTTGGAATTGGTTGTCACCACCAAGAGATGGAGCCTACAACTGTTGAAGCAAGCCTTTGTAGCGCAGCAGATGCCATTTCAGCATCACGCCCCGGTGCCCGCATAGAAGCTGTTGAAGAGTATATGAATCGCCTAAAAAAACTTGAAGACATTGCTCATGAATTCCCGGGTGTTGAAAAAGCTTATGCTTTGCAAGCAGGACGTGAAATCCGCATTTCAGTATTGCCCGACATGATCGATGATCTTGGCGTGATGGACCTTGCCAAAAACTTAACTAAACGCATAGAGCAAGAACTTAATTACCCAGGAAAAATTAAAGTTACTGTAGTACGGGAAAAACGTGCCGTAGAGTACGCTATTTAAAGGTTTTTATGAAATTAGATTTTATTTATTACGGCAATCCAATTTTGCGAAAAAAAGCAAAGCCTATTGAAAACATCAGCGATGAAATCAAGCAACTTGTTGAAGCAATGATTGTGGCAATGGATCAAAAAGATGGAATAGGCCTTGCAGCCCCTCAAGTCAATCATTCGATTGCTTTATTTATTACACGCGCTCCTATTGAGAATGATGAGAACGATGACTGGGAAAAAGGTGAAGTACGTGTTTTTATCAATCCAAAGATTTTAAGTTACAGTAGTGATGAAGATTATTTTTCTGAAGGGTGTCTGTCTATTCCGAAAGTATATGGGGATGTATTTCGCCCCCTGAAGATTAAAGTAGAGGCAACTAATTTAGAAGGCAAACGATTTACCGAAGATTTCTCAGGGATGAGTGCACGCGTAATTCTGCATGAGAATGATCATCTCAACGGTGTTTTATTTATCGACCGATTGGAAAGTTCTGAAAGGAAGAAGATTGATTCCAAGCTTCGCGAAATCAAAAAGAAATTTAGTTGAAAACGTTTGTTTTAAGAGGGATCGGGGACAGTTCTCTCACAAGTTCATAACTTTTTAATCGAAGCTAGAAACACATGTCGCTTAAATTATCAATTATAAGTTATGCACCATCAAGAAAACCGTTCCCCCACTAATCTATTTATCTGTAGGTTAAGCTTTAAGTTTGCTAAGGCTTTTCGTGTTTTCCATGCTAATCTTTACAATGGTCGGAGGAAAGACAAGTAAGATTTTGCGGGATTATTTTTTTTTCATTTTTTTGGATAGATCGGGGAAGAGTTCATCAAGCTTCCAAAGAGATTCTTTTGGAAAAATTTTAACACTGAGCTTCGTTTCATTCGCAGCATCTTCTCTTGCATCTTCATATGCTTCAGGAAATATTTTTGATAGTTCATTTCTTAAGGATGGACTATCTTTTATTAAATATTTAATTTCTCTAGTAGCATCGGTTATTGTACTATTCCAAGAATTAGAAGTGTCCATTTCAGGTTGGAATTTTTTCTTTAATAGATGCATTAGTAGTCTGGTTGTTTGACTTCTTAGAGATCTTTTGTCATTTTTTCCCAAAGATTCAATCTCCTCTCGCAAATTATTGAAATCTAATTCTGAAATTTGTTTTTTCTTCAATAAAGCGGCTTGTGTTTTTGTCCATTTGTAAAAATCTACGTCATAAAGATTAGATTTTGGAGCAGCCGGCGCTGAAATAGATAGTTTTTTAGGTGTTGCTCGAAAGATTTTTGAGTTTTTTTTTGTCATGATACTCGCACCTTTATAATGCACATTTATAGTGTAATTATAACTTAAGAACGATTTTTTCAAAATCGGAAACATTGAGTAAGGCGGGTTAAAACCCGCCAAAACTTGGCGCAGGTTGAAACCTACGCTACAAAAAATAAACTGATTTATTGGCTTTGTTCGATTGTGAATTCGGGGGCGCTATTAATTTTAGTACGTCCCATAGCAGTTGTCCAAAGAGACAATACAATACAAGCACTAAAGAAGATAACAGCCAACCAGCCTGTGAATTTTTTTAAAACATCTGCAGTTGATGTTCCAAAAAGTGAATCGCTCGCCTCTCCACCAAATGAAGAACCAAGGCCAGCATTTTTACTTTCTTGAATAAGGATAACAAAGCAAAGAATGGCACATACGATCAAAAATAAAGCTATGGCTAAAAAATAAAGAAAGTTCATCGTACTAATTCCTCTTGATAATTGATAATTTTGCTGAAAGTTTCAGCAGATAACGAAGCTCCTCCGACAAGCAACCCATCGATGTTTGGCTGTTCCAAAAATTGTTTGCAATTTTCAGGTTTGACTGAACCGCCATAAACAATGGATACAACTTCAGCAACAGGTGCTCCAAAAGTTTTTTCAATAAATGAGCGACAAATTTTAATGGCTTCTTCTGCAACTTCGGCTGTCGCAGGAATCCCTTTGCCGATTGCCCAGACAGGCTCATAGGCAATCATGATTGTTTTCATTTCTTCTTCAGTAATAGATTCCAAACAATTTTTAAGCTGCTCTTCAAGAATTTCTGTTGTTTTGTCGGCCTCTCTGACGTCAAATGTTTCTCCGACACAAAGGATTGGTTGTAAGCCACTTTTAAGAGCCCTCTTCACTTTTCTATTAATGAAAGAATTTGTTTCATGAAAAATTGTTCTTCTTTCAGAATGGCCAAGAATTACAAATTTCGCTCCTGAATCAACAAGCATTTTAGCTGCAATCTCGCCTGTAAAAGCGCCTTCTTCGGCATCATTCATATTTTGGGCGCCAATGACAATAGGAGTGGACTGAACTTCTTCAGAAACCGGCTTTAATAGAGTAAAGGGTGTGGCTAAATAAATTTTGGGGCTGTTTTGCGTAATGGCATTTTGAATAAGGGGTAAAAGTTCTTTGATAAAATCTAGCGATTCTTCGATGGACTTGTACATTTTCCAATTGCCAACGATGGTTGCAGCTTTTTTTAAGCCTGTCATAATACACCTTAATCTTAAGAATCTTTTGCTTTTTATCGCATGAATTCTTAATCGTACATGGAATTTTCTTGAAATTCAAGTTATTTTTTTGTGAAAAACTCACCTTACGCTAAAAATGATTTTTTGAAAGCCAAAGCGAACTCTTTGCTGAGAATGGAAGCGAAGCGTTCTTGAGGAGGACATAGTTTCTCAAGGCCGACGAAAGAGACATTTTCAGGGGAGAGTGCAGCTGGATTACATATATCATTTTAGCGTAAGGTGAGTTAAATGGGAAGGAAATGTGGGAAGTTAAAAGAGAGGCCGAGACCTCTCTTTTAAAATGAAATTATTTAACGACTCTAAGGTTGTTAACTACACCTTTAAGTTTATTAATCTGAGTTGCAAGAATTTCAGCTCTTGCTTTTTCTTCTTCGTTTTTAACATCGCCGGAAAGTGTAACTTTTCCGTTAAATACAGTAACTTGAATTTTAATTTTTGAATCTGTTGAAAAGATTCTATCGTCTTTTATTGCTTGTTTAATTTCTTTTGCAAGATCTTGGTCTGAAACAAAAGCTGTAGTGGATGTAGTGGAAGTAATGGCAGTAGCGCCTCTTGCATTTGGTAAATCAACACCTTTCACTGGAGCTGAATGATATGTTTGATGTATAGCACCGTTCGGAGATGTTTGATGTATTGCTCCATTCGGAACTGTTTGATGTATTGCATCTTGAGGAACTGATTGTATTGGGGTTTGAGTTCTAGTTTGATTAACTTGAACATCAATTGCTGCTTCTAAAGAAGCTCCTAATAAAACAATTGATGAAATAGCAAAAAAATGAATAAGATTTTTCATAAAGACTCCTATTTAATTTGGTTTTTTCATTAAAAATTTTGTAGTATTGAGTCTTAAAGCTTGAATTTTGAAACAGTTGGTTCTCTGTTTTGGAACCTAGCAGATAATTATAATGCCATCAATAGTTTTCTTTTAACTCGGTAATCTCATCAATAGTTTTCTATTAACTCAATGGCATCGAAAGTTTTCTTATAATACAGAGAACTAGAGAGAAAAAAAGAGAGAAGAGCGAGTAACACCAAAATTAATCAACTTAAACGCTCTTCCCTCCTCTCTTGCCTTTCTCTCTAGCTCTCGGTGTTTAAAAAAACTATTGATGCCATTAGCGATAATGGTTAAAATGGTGACTTATATATAGATAGGATCCCCCATGTCTGCCCCTCAAAATACTCCACCGGTTTTAACAGTTTCACAGCTTACTAATGCAATTAAACATTGCCTTGAAGGCACTTTTTCGTCCCTCTGGTTGGAGGGCGAAATCAGCAATTTCAAACTTCACACTTCAGGTCACCTCTATTTTACACTCAAAGATTCAAGAGCACAAATTTCTGCCGTTATGTACCGGGCTAATGCTGCAACTTTAAAAAACATACCAAAAGATGGAGATCGCGTTACAGTTAATGGGGACATCAACGTCTATGCACCAAGCGGCAAATATCAAATTACAGTACGCGAATTAAAACAAGTTGGCCTTGGTGAGCTTCTCTTAAAACTTGAAGAATTGAAAATAAAATTACACAAGATGGGTTGGTTTAAAAAAGAACATAAGAAACCTCTTCCAAAGTTACCAAAAAAAATCGGAGTTGTTACAAGTCCAACAGGTGCCGCCATCCAGGACATTTTAAATGTTTTGACAAGGCGTTTTTCCGGCTTTGAATTAATCATCAACCCGGTAAAGGTTCAAGGTGAGGGTGCTGCAAAAGAAATTGCCGATGCCATTAACCAATTTAACCTATACAACTTGGCAGATGTTTTAATTGTTGGACGAGGTGGCGGTAGCATCGAAGATCTTTTTGCTTTCAATGAAGAAATTGTTGCAACGGCCATTTTTAATAGCCGAATTCCTATAATTTCAGCAGTCGGGCATGAAACGGATCACTGTATTGCAGATTACGTAGCAGATGTCAGGGCGCCAACCCCTTCTGCTGCTGCTGAAATTGTAATCTCTGAAAAAATGCATTTGATAGAACGAATTGAGATCATTCAAAGCCGTTTGCAGCAGATGGTCATTAATTTAATCAAACACGCAAGAGCCCATTTAAATGGCCTATTGAAGCAACCTTTATTGTTATCCCCTTACGCTATGGTGGGTGTTCCTATGCAACGGCTCGATGAAATGCGGAATCGTCTGGAAAATCAAATGAAACAGTCGCTAAATCAAAAACAACTAATGCTTGAAGGCCAAAAAAAACATTTGCAATCATTAAAACCGACCACCCAACTTGAATTTTATAGGCAAAAGCTTTGCGTCCTGGAAAAGAATTTAAATCATCGCATCTTAAATAAGCTAAATTCTTTAAGGAAAGAAAAGTTAACCCCCTTGGTTGACATGCTTCATGCAGTGGATCCCAAAAATGTTTTAACCAAAGGCTATTGTATTCTCTTTTCGGAAAAAGATTTTTCAGTTATAACTTCTGTAAATGCTGTAAAAAAAGAACAAGATGTTCGTTTGATTTTATCCGATGGCGAACTCATTTCAACCATTAAAGAAATTAATCCAAAATGAATGATGAAAAAAATGAAAAAGAGTCTGAAAATTTAAGTTTTGAATTAGCTTTTTTCCGTCTTGAAGAAATCCTTGAAAAAATGAATTCCGGCACGGCAACTCTCGATGAATCTTTAAAGCTTTACGAAGAAGCTGACAAGCTTATTAATACCTGCAGCAACAGACTAAATGCTGCCGAGAGAAAAATCGAAACTCTAATTAAAAATCGAAAAGGCGAACTGGCTTTAACGCAAGATCAAAAGCCTATCACTCAAAATTTTGATTTATAACCTTAAAAATTTCCGGTAACAAATGAGTGATAACACTTTAGCCAACATTAAAAATCCAAGCGATATTTCACGCCTTTCTATTGAAGAGCTTACACAATTAGCATCGTCCATCCGTGAAAAAATCCGTCAGGTTTTATCTGTTACAGGCGGTCATCTTGCCTCCAATTTCGGGGTTGTGGAATTGACAATTGCGATGCATAAGGTTTTCGCATCACCAAAAGATAAATTTATTTTTGATGTCAGCCACCAAACCTATGTTCATAAGCTATTGACCGGACGCTATGATCGTTTTGATCGCATCAGACAATTTAAAGGTTTATGTGGCTTTAGTAATCCTAAAGAATCAGAACATGATCATTTTTACGCAGGCCACGCTGGCACTGCCCTATCACTTGCTTTGGGTGCAGCAAAAAACCGAGATCTTGACTCACGTGATGAATACGTAATTCCTGTGATCGGCGATGCTACTCTGACTTGTGGCACTGCACTAGAAGCCTTGAACAACATTCCTCATCACCTAAAGAAATTTATTGTCATATTAAATGATAATAATATGTCCATTTCTGAAAATGTAGGTGCTATCACACAAATTTTAAGCAGACTTCTTAGCAATCCCACAGCAAATAAAATTTATCAAGAGTTAGAATCAATTGTTTCAAAAATTCCGGCATACGGCAAAACTTTAGCCCAAAAAGGCCATAAACTTACTGAATCATTAAAAAATCTAGTCAGTCCTGCCGTTTTTTTTGAACAATATGGATTATCTTATATAGGTCCAATTGATGGACATGACATCAAAAAATTGATTGAAGTTTTTGAAGGCGTAAAAGATTCTACATGGCCTGTAATCATCCATGTCCTAACGAAAAAGGGACAAGGCATGCAAGAGGCGATTAGTAATCCCACCTCTTACCATGGAGCTAAGCCCTTTTGCCTATCGACCGGATTATTTCTTCCAACGGCAGGAAACAAAACAAGTTTTCCAAAAGTATTTGGCTCTCACATTTTAAAGATGGCCGAAAAAGATGCTTCATTAGTAACCATTACTCCTGCAATGAGTGCCGGTTCTTGTCTTGACGATTTTATGAAAAAATTTCCTGATCGCTGCCTTGATGTTGGGATTGCAGAATCCCATTCGGTCACATTTGCCGGTGGTTTAGCTTATGGTAAAAAGATAAAAGTTGTTGTTTCGATTTATGCTACCTTCTTACAACGTGCCTTTGACAACTTATTCCATGATGTCTGTTTACAAGAACTTCCCGTCATTTTTGCAATTGATAGAGCCGGAATTTCGGGTCCTGATGGTTCTACACATCATGGTATTTATGACATCTCATTTTTAAATGCTATGCCAAATATGGTGATTGCCCAACCAAGAAACGGTCATATTTTAAAAGAGCTTATGGAATCTGCTTTTTCCTATGAGCGACCAACTGCAATCAGATACCCTAATATGTCTACGGATGAATCAGATATCCCCTTGCAACATCGCCCTCTTGGAAAAGGGGAAGTACTTGTTAAGGGCAAAGGAATTTTAATTATCGGTCTTGGGGTCATGACTGAAATGGCTTTAAAAGTGGCAAATAACTTGAAAGATTTTGGCATCTTAAGCACCGTTTTAGACCCAATTTTCGTTAAACCCCTCGACACCGACCTTTTGTGTCAATTGCTTACCGAACATGACTTTGTTGTCACCATTGAAGAGCATTCCTTAATTTCAGGAATGGGCTCGATCCTCAATCACTTCTTTATGACACACGGATACAATCACTGCCAAGTGATGAATTTTGGTATTCCGGAGGCCTTTTTAGAACAAGGCACCCATGCGGAAATTTTAAACGAAATTGGTTTAACTCCTGAAAACATCACAGAACAAATTCAACGCCGTCTTGCAACTAAAAAAACAGACCATTCTAAATTTAAAGAACTTGAGTCTATAAATTCATGAACTTTGCATTTTTTTATAATCCAAACAAAAATGAATCTGAAAAAATATTCAAAAGCATTTGCTTATTTTTAATGGAAAGAAATGTAACTATTTATGCTGAAGAAAGCAGTATAAAATTAGACGGTGTAAAACCTCTTTCCTCGATTGATCCAAAGTTGATTGATTACACACTTTGCCTTGGAGGAGACGGCTCAATTTTACGCGTTGTTCATCGTCATCCTGAAATTACAGCCCCTATTTTCGGCATTAATATGGGAAGCTTAGGATTTCTTGCGGACACTCCCCTAAATGAGCTTTTTGAAACTTTAGATGCTTTTTTACAAGGCCATTTTACTATCCAAAACCGATGTATGATGGATGGCGTAACTTCAAAAAACGAAAGTTCGTTTTCCGTGAATGAAATTGTGGTTCACCGAGCTATTAATCCAAGCCTTATTGATCTTTCAATCTTTGTCGATAATCAATATCTCAATACTTTTTCTGCCGATGGGGTCATCTTTTCTACGGCCACAGGATCGACTGCTTATTCACTATCTGCCGGAGGCCCTATCCTTAGTCCTGAACTTGAAGCTTTTGTCATCACACCCATCTGCCCTCATACAATTACCAATCGTCCAATAGTCTTAATGCCAAAAACTGAAATACGTGTGGAATATACAGGTCGTAATCTACCTGTAGAAGTCACGTTTGATGGCTACACAAGCTTTAGTTTGGCAAACGATGAGCATTTAACCATTAGACGTTCATCAAGACAGTTTCGCATTGTGTGCATGCACAATCATGATTTTTTCACTACTTTAAGAACCAAACTCAACTGGTCAGGGAAGTCTAAAGTCTAAAGTCTAAAGTTAAAAGATTAACAATAATGAACTTCAGGGACTAAAAAGTCTTTAGAGGGATTTTTAAAGGACTTAAAGGACAAAAGGGACAAAAAGGACTAAAAGGACGATTCCACCCTCTTGACAATATTTTCATGATAAATTAGTTTGCATCGAAAGTGTTTTTAAGACGGTGGAAACGTCCTTTTAGTCCTTTAAAGTCCTTTTTGTCCTTTAAAGTCCCACAAAACCCTTTTATTCCACAAAACCCTTTTATCCTATAAAAAAAACTACAAAACCCCTATTGCCCCAACAATCTCCTAACCAACAACTTATAAAAAATCCTTTAAAATTTTCAGTGGAAACTTAAGATTATACTGGAAGATTTAATGCTCAATCCGTATCTAGAATAGGTAAATCCTTTTTTTTAGAAGGAGCATTCTGATGCCAATTTTGTTGGTCCATCAAATGTCCTTGAGGAAGATAGATTTCGTCTAAACAAAAACCATAGGAGATTGCTATGAAATCAATTAAAACTATTATTGCTTTATGCGCTGTTGCATTTGCATTAACAAGCTGCTGCTGCGATCGTAACAACTGCTGCGATCCATGTCCTAAGCCAATGTGCCCAAAACCAGCTTGTGTAAAACCAGCTCCATGCTGCCCTTGCTAGTTTGATTTGCTGATTCTAAAGAATTTATTTTCTATAGAAAATGCAATACAAGGGGGAAATGTCCCCCTTGTATTTAATCTTTTTTTAGTTGGTATAGATGATTTTAATAGTATTTAAATCCTCTGTACCCTAAAAAAAGAGACAAAAGAAAATTTGAAAGATAGGGACGATTTTCAAATTGCTGCAAATTACAAAAGTGAAGCAGCAAAATAGTGAACAATTTGAACAAACCAATTCCTTAAAGTAAAAACAAGGAGTCCTAAAAATGAGAAAAAAACTTGGGGTTTTAGCCTCAGTTCTTCTTTTGAGTGCCTCGGCGCTTCTATGGTCAGGTTGTCAAGACCGTTGCTGTGATACAGCACCTGTTTGTGTACAATCTCAGCCTGCCTGCCCAGCACCGGCAAGACCTTCATGCCCACCGGTATGTAAGCCTGCATGTGCTCCGGCACCTGTATGCCAGCCTGTATGCCCACCAGCTAGACCTGCATGCGCTCCGGCACCTGTATGTCAACCTGTTTGCGCTCCGGCACCGGCATGTAAGCCTGTACCTGCATGCGCTCCGGCACCTGCATGTCAGCCTGTATGTCCTCCACCTTGCGAACCATTATGTAAACTTCCTGCAAAATGCAAGTTTCAGCCAACTGCTGAACTTACTTGCTTAGACGGCATTACAGTTGTTGCACGTAATCCTTCTAGAGTTTGTATGTTAGGTGAGCAGTACCCAATTGAATTTGACATTAAAGCCTGTGATGATGTTTGCGATGTTGTAGTAACAGCACGTCTTCCAGAAGGTGTTTCATTTGTAAGAAGTATGCCTGAAGCTAATGTTCGTGAAAGAACACTAGTCTGGAACATCGGCCATATGGACAAATGCCAAGTTATCAATGCTAAAGTATTTGTAAAATGTGAATGTGAAGGCGAGCAGTGCGTTTGCTTTTGTGCCACTGCAACTCCGGTTAGATTTTGCTCACTTGTTTGCGCAAAACCTCGTCTAACTTGCGAAAAGTGTGGTCCTGAGCAAGTTTGCCCAGGCGACCCAATGAATTACACAATTACTGTAACAAACCGTGGCAGCTGCACAGCAGAAGAAGTTGTTGTAACAGACAGCCTTCCTGATGGCGTTCAGCATTCAAGCGGCCAAAGACAGTTAATTTTCAAACTTGGTAGCCTTGAGCCTTGCCAAACTAAAACTGTTAATTTCTGTGTAACTGCAGTTAAGCGCGGTAAAGTCACAAACAATATCGTTGTAACTGCATGTAATGCTGATTCAACATCTTGCCAGTGGACTACATGCATTTGCTGCTGTGGTATCGAATGTACTAAGATTGGTCCAAAAGAAATGGGAATGGGCAAAAATGCTGATTACCAAATCACTGTGACTAATACAGGTGACTTACCTCTTACAGACGTTGTTGTTACAGATACAGCTCCAAGTGCAACATCAATTGTTGCTGCTAATGGCGCACAAGTTAATGGTAACCACGCTGTTTGGAGACTAAGAGAGATGAAGCCTGGCGAAAAAGCTTCTTTCTCAGTTACTCTAACAACATGTACACCTGGTTGCTTTACAAACCGTGTAAACGTTACTAACTGCCAAGGTTGCACAGCAGCATGCGAATACACAACTCGTTGGAAGGGTCGTCCTTCAATCAACGCTTGCATTACAGAGACTGAGTCTCCAATATGCATCGGTGAAACAACAAGCTACAACATCAATGTTGTTAACCAAGGTTCTGAAGCTGACACTAATGTAGTGATCACTGTTAGATTCCCGGCTGAAGTTACTCCTGTTGGTGTAACTGGCGATGTTCCTGGTAAGATCGAAGGTCAGACAGTAACATTTGCGCCGATTGCTAACTTCAACGCTAGACAGAATCTTAAGTTAAGAGTTGATGGTAGAGCTAAGAGTTCTGGAGATGCGCGTATCATCCTAGATGTCACATCAGACTCTATGAAGACACCGCTTACTCAGCAAGAAAGCACAATTGTAAACTAAGCTTTAATTAGCTTAATTGACAAGAAGGGCAGGTAGAAATACCTGCCTTTTTTTTTGTTCAAATTTTTTTAGGATTTTAGTTTTTTTGTCTTTTAGTTTTTTTATGATTTTAAAGGACAAAAAAGACAAAAAGGACACAAAGGACTAAAGGACATTTCAACCTTTTTGATATATTTTTGAGACAAAATCTAATTTATCAGTAGTTAAATTATGATTGTTTTTCAATGGGCAAAACGCTATGTTTTAAGCTTAAAATAAGGATAACAATCTATGACACATTTTATCTTAGGATCCCAATCACCACGTAGAAAAGAAATCTTAAATTATTTTTCTCTGCCCTTTGAACAGCAATCCTCCGATTTTGATGAATCTACAATCCCCTTCGTTGGCGATCCAAAAAAATATGTTGCCACATTAGCGCATAGCAAATCTTTGGAACTTGCAAAAAAATCTCCTTCGAGCATCATTTTAACGGCTGATACAGTCGTCTATTTCAATGGCAAAGTTTATAACAAGCCAAAAGATGAAGAAGAAGCATTTGACGCCTTAACTGAGCTTGCCGGACAATGGCATTCTGTTTTTACGGCGCTTTGTATTTATGATGGAAGAAATTTAGAAAACCCCACAATTCATGAAGAAGTTGAAGAGACAAAGGTTTTATTAAATGCGCTTACCCCCGGTGAAATTCGCCATTACCACTCCAAAATTCAATGGACGGATAAAGCTGCGGGTTATGCCATTCAAACAGGAGCCGGTCTCATTGTCAATAGAATCGATGGTTGCTATCACAATGTAATGGGTTTGCCAATCAACACTTTGCGAAAACTTTTAAAAAAATCAGGGATTGAACTTTGGGACTTCGTCAAGTAAGCCTATTTAAAAAAACTTGTATGATTGATTTGACGTAAGAGGATGATGAAATGGAAGAAAATAAAATTGAAGTGAAGATGTTTGCAGGTTTTTTTTTAAACCAGGAGCTCTACCATGCTCTTCAAAAATCAACCAAATGGAAAATATCAAGGGTTGCTCTCTCAAACGATGATTTGATTGAAATGCAGAATGAAAATAAAATTTATGTTGGTGTTTACCTAAAAGAACCAAAAATTGCTTTTAAATCTTTACAACAAATAGAGATAAGTTTAAAAAAAACGTTACAAAATTATTTAACCGATACCCTAAATCATGATTTGCACCTTGAGATTTTTTCAAAAGTTTTTGTTTTATAATTGCTTTATTATTTGTACTTTTTCATTTTGTTCTTTACAAGCTAACGAAAACCCATCCGATGAGGCATTAAGGAGTAGAATTCTTTATCTTTTTCAATTGGGAAAAGATAAAAATGCCTTTGAACTCTATAGAAATTATTGCAAAGAAAAGGGTCATCATGATGGTGAACTGCTTGAACAAATTGCCTTGATTTTGATTGAAAAAGGATTTAACTCCAATATTGCCGAAGCTCAAGTTCTTGCACTTTTCGGAGCAGGAATCTCACAAGATGAAAGACTTTTACCACTTTTAAAATTAAGCATTTTAAGCAAAGATCCAAAAATACAGCTGATCGCCTTAAACTTCTTATCCAAGTTGCAAAATGATGAGGCCGATATGGCCTTAAATGATGCCATGCACTCTGATTTTCTAGAAATTCGGTTTGAGGCAAGCTTTCATCTAGCCACAAAAAAAGCTTTAAGAATTGTTGGCAAAATTGAATCTTTAATGCAAAAGGTCAATGAGGCAGCAATTCCATTATTCCCGCAATTTTTTGCCCTTATTGGTACTCATGAAGCCATAAAAACACTTACCCGACTCATCAATCATCCGAATGAAAAAGTTAGAGTGCAGGCCATCATAAGTGCGGCAGAACATGAACGGGATGATTTGCTCCCCATCATTAAAAAATTGTCAATTCATCATGGCTCACAGCAACAGGAAGCCTTAGCTTATGCTTTTGGAAAATTAAAAGATGAATCTTCCATCGAAAAACTTGAATTCTTAACTCTTTCAAACATCCCTGCTATCCGTTTGACAGCCCTTCATGCACTCTACTCTTTGGGGCAAAAAACAAGGCTTCAGGAAATTTCAACCATGGCAAAGGAACTTGATTTATTTGCTATTTTCTTGGCAGGACAAATGGAAGAATCCATACCCCTGCTTATTTCTCTAAGTCGGCATGAGCAATTTAACGTTCGTCTCAATGCAAGTATTGCTCTATTAAAACTCAAAAATGAGGCATGCCTTCCTGTATTGATGGAGATTCTCATCAAAGACAGTCGCGATTTGGCTTTTCTTGAAACAAAATCCCTAGGGTTAACTCTTACATGCTTAAAAGGTGTTCCATCCGCTTCACAAAACTTTAAAGATATGGAAATGCTTCATGAATTGTCCCATCATTTGTGTGAAGAAATACTTATTGAATCTGTTCACTTAAAGCAAGATGATTTTCTTAAATTGGCAACAAAAATTTTTGACAGCAATCAAAACGCTCTCATACCAAGGCTTGTATCTCTTTTAGAAGAGCTGCAAACCAAAGAAGCTATTGAATTACTGAAAGTTTATCAGCAAAAACCTGGTGCTCCGCTAATTCGCAATTACTGCAATTTAGCGCTTTTTCGGTTAAAAGAGCCTGGTCCCTACAGAGACAATCTAGAAAAATTCATCTCAAAAGAGTGTCAGGCCCAAATGATTGAATTTCGTCCATTACTCCCCTTTGCAATAAGACTTAATGATTCACATTTTCAATTGACCCCACAAGATACCTCAAAACTGTTAATAGAAGTTTTTGAAGCATTGACCCTAAAACAGGATGCTTTTGGCATAGATATGCTACTTCACGCAATCGAAAATGGAAACCCAAATAATAAATATGCCCTTGCAGGCCTACTTATGCACGCCACGAGATAGGATTTAAAGCATGAAAAAAATATTAACTTTAAGCTTTATTTTCTTGATTTTCCCTTTCTTGCTATGTTCTCAAAATGCTCAAATGCTTACAGATATTGTAATGAATGGTATAAAAGTTGATTTGAGAGAACCGGTTTTTGAAAACGGCATATTAAGCACTGAAAAAGGTGGAGTCATTGAAGGCTCAGGGGTTCGCATTCAGGCAAGAAAAATTCAATATCTACGAAAAAAATCAGGGCTTGAAACAATTGTCACAATTATTGCAGAAGAGGATTTGATCGTTGAATTCAATCAATATCTTTTTGTCGGAAAACGTTTTGAATATGATTTCAATTTAAGGTCCGGAGTGCTTTATGATGGCAGAACGGCGCTTGAGCCCTGGTATTTTGGTGGAGAACGCGTTTATTTGCACCCTGATGGAAGTTACACAATTGATAATGCTTTCGTGACAACATCAGAAAATTACCAAAAGGAATGGGGAATTTATGCTGAAAAAGCAACGGTCACAAAATTTCATTTGCTTAGCGCGAAAAATGTTTCGTTTCAGGCAGGAAGAACCCCACTTTTAAAACTTCCCTATTTTAGAGCTAATTTAAACTCCATATTTGATCAGCCGATTCGTTATGAATTAAGGGCGGGAAGTCAGGGACCAAGAGTCAGTGTTGCCTATGAAATATTTTCTTGGGAAAATTTTAGAACTTTTGCAAGATTTGATTATCGGTTGCAAAGAGGTCTTGGTGGCGGTTTTGAAAACTATTACCGCTCAAACGATCGGCTGGAAAAATTTGAATCGATCAGCTTTCTTGCAAAAGATGCCAAACCAAGTGATCATCACGTTAGCACTAGGTATCGCTTTCAAGGTTTTTATGAGAGGGACATTCCGGACCGCAAAATCCACATCGATTTTATGTACGATAAATTGAGCGACAAGGAAATGGCAACAGACTATGAAGATCGTGGTCTTAGCATTGAAGCTGCAGGACGCACACAACTTATAGCAAGAAAAGAAACTGATTTATGGATCACTAATTTTTTGACAAGGGTGCGCTTAAACGGCTTTCAGACAATTAAGCAAGAACTGCCGACGCTTGAAACCAACATTATCTCCTTTGATATAGGAAGAACAGGAATCATCTTTGAGAATCAATTTAAGGCCTCTTATTTAGATTTTAGATATTCAGACAGCCTTCCCCACAACCATGATTATAAGTCCACAAGGGTTGGAACGGCTCAAAGATTATACCGTCCATTTTTAGTTGGACCAGTTGTTTTAACCCCTGAAATTGGTGGACTTGCCATTTTTGAGGGTAACAGTCCAAAGGGCGGTGGCTCAAGTGTTGTCAGCCTTGGCATTTTTTCTTTTGAAGCCAAAACCAGATTTCATAAATTCTATGAAAATTTCAAACATGTAATGGCTCCATTTGCACGTTATGAATATTATACATCCCCTACATCCTCACCAAAAGACCATTATATTTTTGATATCGACGATGGCTGGTACCGATTGAACATGCTAAGATTTGGGCTAAATCAAAATTTTTATCATAAAGATAACAATTGCCAAATCAGTCGTTTTTTAGAAGCGGACATTTGGTCAAACGCATTTTTTGATAGCCAAACGATTCCTGCTGTGATTCCAAAAGTTTATAGTCGACTCACATGGAACTCGTTTTTTAGACTAAAACACATTTGTACAACGGCTTGGAATTTTGAAGAGAATCAGCTTGATCACATCAACTTAAGAACTGAATGGACAGTCAATTCTGATCTTGCCATTGCAGCAGAATACCGCCATCGAAGTGCTTATGATTTTAGAAAAGCGGACCCTTACAATTTTTTTATCGATGCTTATCGTAGCGTAAAAGAGTTGCGTCACTCGCAAATGTCTGATAGACGTGACACTTTCCTTCTGCATTTTTTCTATCGCCTTCATCCAAATTGGGCGTTTGAATGCGAATCGCGACATGGTTGGAATCGACAAAGAGAATATCTCTATGGTTTAAACAAGTGTAAAAGTATTGATCATAGATCTTGGGATGCAGAAAGAAATTATAACGAATACCAAATTAGCGTTTATGGAACAATTCTATCAGCATGGAATGTTAAACTTTCCTATCAGAGACTTGAAGATGATGATCGCTTCACTTTTGCTGTTTCACTTGGAATGAAGCCGCCAAATAAAGAGCGGTATGCGAGTTCTATACCTAGGCTGCAGTTCTGACCACGTTTGAATTTTAACCAGGTATACCGTTAGGGTGGCTCTTTTTACCGCGAAGGGCGCGAAGTAGCGCGCCAAGGCGCGGAAAGGAGCGCGAAGAAGCGCGCTATCGCGCGATAAGAAGAAGTTGGTTTTTAAGATCTAATTATGTAATATCTCAATATTCTAATTTTTTAAACGCGCGAAAGCGCGCTCTTCGCGCTCCTTCCCGCGCCTTGGCGCGCTTCTTCGCGGTCTTCGCGGTAAAAAAAACATCCTAAGCGGTTAGGACTGTCTCTCTTGTTAAAAATAACTTAACTTGAACTTTATACTATCTTAATAACTATCCGTTATAATTAACCTTTAATTTAATTAATAACGGAGCAAGTAAGAATGGAATCTTCTAATCAATCAGCAATATCAAATTTTAATCAATCAGTCATGTTAGACTATAATCAATCAGTACTTTTAAAATTGTCTTTTAAAAAAGAATTATCCCGCCATGATATTGATAGAGTCGAAATCATGATTTCGGAAAATCCCGAATTATTGTCCACTTTAGATGCAACCTCTTGTGCCAGATTAAAGGATAAATTCGTTTCTTTTGGATTATTAACCAATAACCCTGTAGTTGAAAAAATCGATCAGGCTTCATCCCTTATAAAAACAAATTTTCTAGACCCATTCCTTGAAATTCAACATGCATCATCTGTCCTTGAAAAATTAAGCCTTTTAGATGATAGTTATCGTCTTGTTATTTATCGCACACGTAAAACTGGGTTTGACAATTTTTGTTTAGAGAAGCCACGATCAAAATTTGAATATGCAAAAAGTTTTGCAACTGTTTCAACATACTCCATTCATGAATTGCCAAAAGATGTTGTCAAAATTTTAGAACCATTACTTCTAAAAACAAATTGTCAGTTAGATCTTCTGATGTCAAATTTATTGAACGAAAATACATCCAAGGAAAAATTAAAGAAAGGCCTTGCCCTGATAACGGCTTTTAGAGATACATGCTTTCAAGCCAAAAAAAATCTGGTTGATATAGGGCTTTATCCTGAAATACTTGACTTCTTGGATACTTCTATTGAAAATTACGCTGCAAATGCAGCAAAACTTATTTCTAAAAGCTTTAATCAATTCGAAGGTACTGACATATGTAACGATATCAAAGTAAATTTTGTTAATGACTTTTACAGGGATTACGGAAAAAATGCGCATTCCAGTTGCAATTATGAACTGCCAGGACTTGTGGCTACCGATTTTCATAGAACAGCTATTCTCGAACTTAACGGTAAAACTCTTTATAAAAATGGCGTTGATGATCCCAACCTCTCTTACGAAACTTTAGCAAAAGCTTTTGGTGAAGCTCCAGATGCAGCTCATGTTACAAAAGCAGTCTGCCTTCTTTTAACCCAAGGTGTTGGGTTTGGAAGTTTGGGAAAAAAAGGCGCTGAGCATTTTCTTAACAGTCATCAATACCAAGCAATGGACCATCGATTATTTGATATTAGTATTGATCAAAATCGCCTAATAACAATTCAGATAAAAACGCTTTGTTATTCACGCGACATGAGTACAAATGTAAAAAACTATTCCAACCCTGTAGCAATTTGTGCAAAAATTCAAGTCCCTGCAGGAGAATTGAAAAATGCAGTTCTAACAAAAAATGCTGATTTCCTTAAAAATTTAAAAGTGAATGACTCCATTTCGGTGCCTATCATTAGAAAAGCACAAGAAAGGAGCGCTCTTACACTTGGAATACCGTTTGACAATAGTGAAGCAATGAATATTTTAAAAAACATTCAACTATAAACTACCACTTTTTTATTATTATGTTACAAAAATTGATTATTTTTGTAACATTTTAATAATTTTTTCAAGGTTTATCCCTTTTTCTAACACCGGTTTAAAAAGATCCCCTTCGCTTTTTATACGCTGGATCACATTTTTGATTGTAAATTGCTGAGGCATTAACCCTTTTTTTACTTCATCCCAATGCAACGGGGTAGAAACTGTCGCATGGGGTTTTGGTCTAACCGAATAAGGAGAGGCTAAGGTGGCTTTTGGTCGATTTTGTAAAAAATCGACATAAATTTGTTTTTTTCTATTCACAGTATATCTTTCAATACTTGTAAGTTTTGGCAAGGCAAGATGCACTTCTGTTGCTATCATACGTCCAAATAATTGACATTGATCATAAGTATATTTAGCATCAAGGGGAATATAAATATGCATTCCGGTAGCACCGGATGTTTTGCAATATCCTTTAATCTTTAATGCATCCAATACTTTTTTTGTTTCAAGTGCTACGGTAATTACATCATCAAAACTATTTTTATCTGTTGGGTCTATATCGATGATGCACCAATCAGGGTGATCCGGTTTTTTAATGGTGCTATTCCAGGGATTCATTTCAATGGCACCTAAATTTGCCATCCACAATAGATCAGCTTCATCTTGTACCACGATAAAATTTTTATGTTCATTCAGACTTGTAACATAAGGAAATTTTTTCACCCATTCCGGCGCTGAATTGGATACATCTTTTTGATAAAAACTTAAACCCTCAATGCCATTTGGAAAACGGTTTAAAGATTGAGGTCGATCCATTAAATAAGGTAATATATAGGGGGCTACCTGATAGTAATAATTGAGGAGATCACGCTTTGTATAACCGTCATCCGGCCAAAAAACTTTGCTTAAATGATTAAATTTTAATTCATGCCCTTTTATTATTTTAACTTGGGCTTCTTCATTAGGATTTAACAATGTTTGACGTTCAAATTTACTTGCCTTAAGTATTTTTAAAGGGGCTTTTTTAACGACTTTTTCTGTTTTAACTGTATTTTCAATGTTTAAATCTTCTGCATTTTTATCTTCGCGCATCCCCTTAAAGGAAGGATGTCTCATAACCCCATCTGAAGTCATTTCTGTATAACTAACTTCACACACAAGTTTTGGTTGAAGCCAAACTGCAGTTGCATGTGGGGGGTTCGGTCTAAATCTTGAAGGTTTATTAATGTCGGGCATAACTGTAAAGGGACATTTTTTTGTTTCCAATTCTTTAAATTGAGAGATCATTTTACCTTGAGTTTTGTCATTAAAACCTGTCCCAACTTTTCCTCTATACTCAAAAGAGCCATTTTCAAAAACACCCACTAATAAGGCACTAAATTTTTTTGGAGAATTTTCATTTAACGTATAGCCACCAATAATGACTTCATGCCTATTCGAAGTTTTTATTTTTAACCATTCTTTGCTACGAAAACCTTGTATATAAAGGCTCTCTTTTCTTTTTGCGATCATCCCTTCCAGACCCATTTCACTAATCGCTTTAAAAAATTTAATCCCGGAAATATTAAAAGGTTTGCTTTGTCGAATTATTCCTTTTAATGAAATTATCTTATTTAATAGTTCTTTTCTGTTACTCAAGGGGTATTCTAAAAGGCTCACCCCATTTAGCCATAAAATATCAAATACATAAAAGATAAGTTCACCGTCTGCCTCACTTCTCCAATTTTGTAAATCTGAAAAGTTTGCAATACCTGATTGATTAATCACTACAATTTCACCATCTAACACCGCATTTAATTTCATCTTTTTTAAGGCTTGAAAAATTGGATAAAATTTCTCGTTAAAGGACTTATTGTTACGTGAAATCAAATTTACTTGGTCTTTATTACAAATAGCAATTGCTCGATAACCATCCCATTTAATTTCATATATCCAATCCTTTCCGATAGGTGGATTATCAACTAGGGTCGCTAGCATGGGTTTGATTGTAGAAGGCATTATTTCTTTTATTTTCTTCATTATTTTATGTTTTTTCTTTTAAATCCTTAATGACGTTTAGATATTCATAGAGATGTCTTGTGATTAAAAATTTATCATAAACAAGTTTGTGGCCATTTTCACCCAATCGTTTAGCAAGAGATTGATCTTCTAACAGCTCCTGCATTCTTTTAGCAGCCTCTTCAGGAGAATTGACCAAAAAACCTGTTTGACCATCGATAATCTGTAAGCGTATCCCCCCGACATTGCCGCCAATAACAGGCTTATGTTTCCATAATCCTTCTGAAACTGTGAGTCCGAACCCTTCTTTAATCGATTTTTGCATGATGATTTTTGCGGCTCTTTGAAATTTATTAATCAATCTGTGCGAGTCTTCCGGTAAAAAAAGAATATGAATGTTAGGATCTTCTGTAGCTGCATCTTTTACTTTTTCATACATTTCCTTACCTTCCGGATCATCGATCGCACCCCCGCCTGCCAATACAAGCTGGATCTTCGGAATTTGTTTTTTTAGCAATTGATAGGCTTTTATTACACCTAAGGGATCTTTAAATCTATCAAATCTTGAGACTTGTAAAATTAAAGGATAATTTGGATTCAAGTTATACTGAAGATATATTTCTTCAATTTCTGATTGTTCTATTTCCACATTTTTCTCATTCAAGGGATCTATACTTGGAGGGATTATATAGACAGGATGTGGCAAACTTTGTACAAAATCCTTTACTGAAAAAATGGAGCAATCATATTGTTGAACAAATGTTTTTAAGTAATTCCATGTTTGCTCGTTCGGAGAGGAAGCATCAATGTGACAGCGCCATATCCATTTATTCTTTCGGTCAGGAAAATATTTAATCAATGCTGCCGGCTGTGGATCATGAATAAACACAATATCTGCTTGATTAATTTTTGCTTTTAGCTTTTCTGCATT
>JBBSJT010000017.1:0-27551 GCA_038257035.1 Chlamydiia bacterium | reverse complement strand
GATATTATCCTGCTCATCGTGCCGCGTAGCGATCGTGCGTATCCTGTAAAAAAACATGACTAGGATTACGATTGATTATGCGGCGATGGGGGTGCCGTTTTTAAAGACTTTAACGATCGATGATAAATCCCATCTATCCCATGCCTTGACGCATAGTTTGTCATCATACCATGCCCAAGAACGACAAGAGTAAAGATTTTCGATAAACCCGGTGACTTTGTTTGTGGGCAGCATTTTTGAGACTCTTTCTGCTATAGAAGGAATGCCCTTGTTATATTCGGCGGTACGGCAGCCCCAGAGAAGAACGTCCCCATCTTCCTTGATGTTTCTACGGATAGCAGACATTTCAATTTTGTTAGCTTTAAAAGTATAGTCTTTATTAAGATCCATTGTCATATGATTAGAGTGACCATCAAGGCAGACTAAATCAAGTTTGCCACCCATATCCTTCGTAGCCCTGTCAAAAACAGCTGAAAAATCTTCTGTTGAAGTGACTTCATAAACTCTTGTTTCATAATTTTTGTAAATGACATAGGTTTCATGATCGGGTATATTATCGTAGTAATAGTTCTCTGGTTCTGCCCATTCGCTACTACATCCATTAATAATGATAGCTTTTTGGGTTTTAGCTTGTCCAAGACTTGCCAGTCCTTGATATTTAAGCGCATAAAATTTTTGAGTTTCATCCAATGTTTGATAAACTTTAAGGCCATCTACAAGTTTTACTGCAGTTTTAACTGTAGCAATCGATCCTGAAATCCCAAGTCCGACAGAAAATAAACCTAAAACTACACGGCTTACTTTTTCACTTGTTTTTAGGTTTTTACCATAAATTCCTTCATGAATTTTCATGCAGCCTTTATGAATGGTACGGCAATTTCCAACAACACTTGAAAAAAGAACAATCCCTTTAACAGTGAGTTGAACGGTCAGGCTTGGAGGGCACAAGATGACAAGGCAAAGTTCTGTAATCGTTGCAACAGCTGCTATAAATTGTATGAATTGAATGGCAGAGTCGGTGTTGCTGGAATAACCTGATAAATTGCCCAAAGCAATCATGCCCCCGGAGGTAATAACTCCCCAGATTGCACCACTTAAAGCATTGTCACTGTGTGTTATGTTTGCAATCCAAGCGGGTTGAACTACATGAATGGAATAATAAATTAAAGACGGTAGATTTTCAATTCCGTAGTAAAGTGTTGTTGAAAAAATGCCAATTGCTACTTCACTGGTTGTTGTCACTACTGTTTCTGTAGCTGCTTTTATTTGTTTATACTCAGGAATAAATCTTGAAATTGATTGAATAGACATTAATTTTCCTTAATTAATAAGGGATAATTATATATCCTAATTGTTAAGATTCTATTAAGATTAATAAGGTTTTAACAACTTATGTTGCACCACTTTTGTGGTGCGAGAATATTTAATTTTACCGGTGGTTTCACCACCGGCTACCTATGCGCCATCACTCCGTGATGAGAACAAGGAATTCGTGAATTTAACCGTGAAAGGCAAGTATAGTACTTATTAATTTAGATGAGGTGTCCTAAACCGCGGAGCGGTTTTGGTAAATCCACTATTTCAAGTCTTATTAAAACAAAACTAGTAAATATGAATATGTTGAGTACCATATAAATCATCAGTTATTATTTTTCTATCATTATAATAACATGTTATTCTTCCGAAAATAGTACGATCCTCGTAAATTGAGTTTGAACTGCCAAATTCAGAAGTTATTTTATTATTCCAAATTTGATAGCCCATAGAGCCAGTACCCCAATAAAACCGAGATTCAACAACTGTTCCGTCGCTATAGTTCGCAATATGAACACCTTCGCGATTCGTATAAGCATAATCTGCATAAAGATCAGCGGCTTTTGACTTGTAGCCAACTGTCCCTAATTTTGAAAATTGTGTTTTAAAACTCTCAAAAGATTCTGTAATTTCTTTTTGGTGAGTTTTCACAATCATCGATCCTCTTGATACAGCCATAACGGATTGTACAAGAGCTTCAAGATACATGCCTTTATTAAAAAACTGTTTTGATTTATAAAGTTCAAAAACACCTTGTGACACCATTGAAATTAAAATAAGATTCGGTCCACCAGTAACAACAGATGCTATGTAAACAACATTTTTTGCAATAAATGCAGTATGAATTAAAGCATTTTTATATTGCCCATCAACGATGTTATTTTTGCAATTTAGTGTGTTATGGTAAATCCCTCTTGTCTGCTCAATGATTGAAACAGCTACAGGATTAAAAAATAATAAAGCTAAAGAAGCAATTTGTAATACGCAATAAGCTTCATTTTCGAAAGTACAGTCGACTCTTTTTTCTAGAACTTCCATTGCAGCCATAGAATTAGAGCAGCCGGCATACATTTGTAAGCCAAGTGATAACAGAGGAACAGAAGCTAAAAGCGGTAAAACAGCTCGAAGAATATGTTCCGGGTCATAATTTTGTGGGACCTTTTCATTTAATTTCACTTCAAGTGATGGCGCTAGTCTTGCGTTATAATCTAAATTATTTATTATTGATGACATAATATCCTTTAAGAGTTTTTTTAATAATTATTTTCATTTCTAAATTTAGATTTTTGAAATGTTGTAATAGATGTTATGCAAAAATCTAATTACATGCAAGCGTAAAATTATTTTTTAACTGGTTAATTAGGTGTGATTTGTGTTAAGAAATTGTTAAAATAAGCAGTAAGCATGAGGATTAATAAGTTATATTAAAATTATTTTCACTATTAGAATAGAAAAGATATTTCAAAATTTAAATTTACATAAAGCAGGCCTACAGCCTGCGACATAATATATTAACACCTAGGGCGTTGCCCTAGGCTTATATAAATCAGGCCTTCAGCCTGGTAAAACGGTTCCTCAGGGCGAAGCCCTGGTTTATGAAAGCCTAGGGCAACGCCCTAGGTATAAGTATGTTAGATTGCAGGCTGTAGGCCTGCTTTATAATGAAAATAAAAGCTATGCACTTATGCACGAACCGGCCTTGAAGCGTTATAGAGGGTCTTTTTGATCAAGCACCTAAATGTAGGAAGACTCAATCTATCTTGATAACCTCGCCTTATTGCTGTCTTGGTAGATGCTTGTGCCTTCAAAACCGTCTTCGATGCTTAAAAGACGATTATATTTTGCAACGCGATCCGTTCTTGAAAGCGAACCCGTTTTAATTTGCCCTGCATTTGTTGCAACGGCAACATCCGCAATCATACTGTCTTCGGTTTCACCTGAGCGATGTGAAATAATAGCAGCATACCCATTATTTTGAGCAAGGCGTATGGTTTCCAAAGTTTCGGTCAATGTTCCTATTTGGTTTAATTTAATCAAAATAGAATTTCCAATTCCCATATCGATGCCTTTTAGCAAATATTTTGGGTTTGTGACAAAAATATCATCGCCAACAATTTGAACTTTACTGTTTAACTCATCGCTTAAAATTTTCCAGCCGGCCCAATCATTTTCAGCAAGTCCATCTTCGATGGAATCGATCGGGTATTTTTGGCATAAATCTTTTAAGTAAGCCACTTGCTCGGCAGCATTTCTTTCGATGTGAGGGATGCCGGCCTTCATTTTTTTCTTTTCAATATAATTTTTTGTCAATTTATCAAAAAATTCTGATGCTGCACAATCAAGGGCTAGTGTCACATCAACTCCCGGCCTATAGCCTGCTTTTTCAATAGCAGCTAAAATCAATTCAATTGCTTCTTCATTGGATTTAAGATTGGGTGCAAACCCTCCTTCATCTCCGACGGAAGTCATATGTCCTTTTGATTGTAAAATATTTTTTAAGGTATGAAAAACTTCAGCACCAATTCGAACTGCTTCCTTAAAACTTTTTGCCCCAATCGGGCGAATCATAAATTCCTGAAAATCAAGGGAGTTGTCGGAATGTGCGCCTCCATTGATGATGTTCATCATTGGGCATGGTAAGATGTAGGCATGGCAGCCGCCAATGTAGCGATAAAGTGGCATTTTTGCAGTAAGTGCGCCGGCTCTTGCAACAGCTAGGGATGCACCTAAAATAGCATTGGCACCATAGCGCGATTTATTTTCTGTCCCATCGCTTGCAACAAGCATCATATCCAATCGCTTTTGATCAAAAACATGTTCGCCAATCAAAATTTCAGCGATTTGACGATTCACATGGTTGACTGCTTGTTGTACCCCTTTTCCAAAATAGCGGGCAGGATCTTGATCTCGAAGCTCGACTGCTTCATGCTCTCCGGTCGATGCTCCCGATGGCACGGAAGCTTCTGCTGTAATTCCAAGGTCTGTTGTTACCATGACCTTGACGGTAGGATTTCCTCTGGAATCTAAAATTTCAATTGCTTTTACAGATCTAATATAGGACATGAAATCACCTTTTACATATGTTTCTTAACGTTAAATAATGGCCCTGATGAATATGTGCGGTAGTTATCGGGAAATGCCCAAGAACCGTGACCTTTACCGGTTGGAAACCAATCTTTTTGATCAAAGAAGGAAACACTTTTAATATCCGGTAAAAATCTGAAAAACTCTAAGTTACCTGATCCCGGATTAATCATAAACCCTAAGCGATAATCATATATACCTTTTTTCCAATTAGGATCATGTGTAATGATTGCAGACCCGAGCAAAGTTTCTTTTTTATTTTCATCTAACATTTCAAATAGGCGATTATCAATTTCTGTCTCAAGTTTATTTTTCCAAGATTTATCTTTAATTACAATATCTGCAGTATGCGCCTCTAGTGCTACATCCGCAATTGCATTTCGAAAATCTTTCATGGAAAGACCATTTGGGATTTTTTGCGCATCCTTTAAAAATTTTGAAACAGCACCATCTGACAAAGCAACACTATCTTCTTGGTTTCTTGCAAAGTCAATCATAACTTTCGCTGTCTCATCTGATACAATTTCTTGTAATTCATCAGCTTCAATAAGACTGTTTAGTAAGAGGTTAACCCTTTTTGCTAATTGATTCTCCCAAATGGCATTGCGACAACCAATTCTTTCATCAGATGCCCTTGCATCACTTACAATTTCAATGAGTCGTGTTTTAAAATTTTCGTTTGTAAGTGAAAAAAGTTCAACATCTGTATCGATCATATCATCAAAGACTTCCTTAGAATAATTAGTTAATTTGATCCTTTCAAAATCATGTTTTTCACAATGACGCTCAATCCATTGGTTTTTAGCAATAAAATCGATGATTTCTTTATAACCCCGAATATTTAATCTAGAATTTGCAATCAGACTACCCGGAATTTCAATTTTTTGATGAATATAATCATTGGTTGATAGTTCTGAATGTATTGCTTCAACAAAAGTTTCTTCATCAGGCTTCATCAAAAAAGCATGAACAGGTGATGCAACCATTAAGAGGCTTGTATTTTCTGTAAGATCTTGTTTAATTTGGTCAGGTTGTTTTTTTACAAAGTTAATGCACTTTGCCAAAACTTCTTTTGCAGATCCATTAAAAGGCTTTAACTTCGAAGGTTCCCTTGAAAAACCAAAAAAACTTTGCATGACCGCATCAAAATCACCGCCCCATCTAAAACTCCAAGGTGTTGTTTGCATGTTATGAGGGTTTTTATTCCACGATTTTCTTTGATCACTGCTTTTACCAAGTAGTCGAAGAGTCATCTGTTTCCCAAAATTTTTGACATTAATTGCTTTGCACATAACATCTGAAACTTCATCCCATTGTTTTTTTGTCTCAAGTTTTTGATCAATTTTTAAATGCTTAACAGTTTCTTGTATAACACTTACAAGAAATGCTTGAAACTTCTCTTCGTTATTTATTAGTTTCCAAGATGTTTCAGGAGGATATTCTTCAAATCTTTGTAAGGAAATGAAGGATGAGTATTTTTCAAACTGATTATATAGCTCTTTTGAATAAATAAAATCTTTTGGTAATCCTCCATCGCAAAGCTCATATCCATAATAGCCGGAATAATCCATTTCATGAGCTTCATCTTCAAAAAGCTTAAAGGCATCATCGATGTGTGGATTATATCTAAAACGCATTCTAATAATTAAAGGCAGAAAAATTTCAGCTTTTAAAGATTTAAACATATTTGCAAGTTTTAAGGGCAATCCTTTTTCCGCTTTGTCGATTACTTCCGTGAAAGTTCCATAAATCCATGCCGGAAATTGGTATTGAGTGCCAAAATAATCAACCATGGAAGCTGCAGATTGCTCATAAGCCCTATGTAATGGATGATTTGTTTGAATGCCAAATGCAAATTGGCCTCTTTCAAGAAATTCTTCTGTCGTAAAAATTTCAGTTGTTCGAAATTGGTAACGGGTAGATTCCTGAATTTTCAAGGCCTCATTCGCAAGCACTTTTAATAAGTCGTTGATGGTAAATTTTGAGGGAAGTTTTTCAAGACATTGTAAAACCGTCTCTTTAATCATTTCAATTCCCATTGCCTTGGCAGCAGCAATAATGCCTGGAGATTCAAAAAGGTAACTATTGTTCAGAGTTTTAGCCTCAGGAATTCTTTTTAATTTAAAAGTATCGAATTGTGAAGAAAGAAGATAGCCATCTCTGTCAACTTCAACTTGAGTATCTAAAAATTCTTTACTAACACGATTAAAATAGGGAAAATGACGAAGCTCTTGATTCATGAAACGGGTAATTTTCCCGTTCGATGTCAATTGCTTAAGATCTTGAATAAAAAATTCCGGATGGTAAAAAAGAGCTTTAATTATAAAAGCGGTTGCAAAACAAGAACCGACATTTGCTTGTCTATAATGACCAAGCATGGCACTTACAACATATTTTTGAGCATGTTTCTTTGTTATAGGCTCTTTTTGTGAAAGGCCAAATGTTGCCCTGATTGCAAAAGCTGAAGGGATTTTTTCATTTTCAGGTGGTGTTATGGAAGCAATTTCCTTCCACATGGCTTGATTGGAATTTAAATCTGCCATTACCCTTCTTACATTTTCCATAGAGATCAAATTTTGAAATTCATCCGGAATTAGGTTTGTTGAAAGCATTTCCAAAATTCCAAAATTTAAACTGCCCGTTTCAAGCAGCATTAAATCGGCCATTTCAAGCGACAATTTATGAAAAAGAGCTTCCTTATGATCTTGAATGGCTGTATTCTGATGTGATTTTGCATGCTTTAAAATTGAAGTTTTTGATGATGCGATGATTAGTTTTGCATTTTTTTCTAAAAGTTTAGTCGCATGTTCAAAATTCATTGTGGAAGCACACTCAACTGCTATTTTTTTATTTTTTTGAAGAACAAGCATCAGAAAACCAATTCGTTGCTTTGCAATCTCAATTAGATCTTCATCAAAAGCATCATCATTATCCATAGCATTCATTTCGTGCTGAAGTTTAAGTGCAAGTTCAATCGTTTGTTCTTTTGTAAAACTTAAAGGTAGATTGCTTAAAAAATTTTCTGCCATTTCTAAATATTGATCATCGCAATCTTCTTCCATTATATTTTTTTGATCCGGCACTTTATTCATGATTTCGACTGCAAGATCAAGAATAAATTCTTGATCTTTTTTATTTACATGCAAAGCTGGCAACAAATTATAGAGATCTTGCAGTTGTTGACCTAAAATTGATCCTTTTTTTGTAATTTCTTCTATAATTTTCTGATCGACTTTTTTTAATTTATTGGGTTTGTTCAAATTATTTGAACTTTCTTCAACATCCATTTCAATGCCCATTTCTTTACAAATTTGCATGTCACGATAATTTCTTTCTTGCAGTCCAATAAAAAAGGCATCATCTCTTAAAAATTCTATAACCGGTTCATTTTTGTATTGTTCGATGCATCTTTTTTTATTTGGATAATCATCAACTTCCTGCTCTGTCAACACTGCAGCGCTTCTTTTAATTTTTTTTGTCAGGGGATCTTGATTTTTTTCTGGTTCAAGCATCATTATAGACTGATTATTTTTTGTGATATCTAAAAAAGGTATGTTCATGTGACGCTCCTTAAAAAAGTTATAAATTCCAGATATAGGGTGGCGATTCAATAAATTCAAATAAAAATTTACATAATATAAATTTTAGGAGTATATCTATTTTTTAATACTACAAAGGAGCTTTATGAATATTAGTAATAACGTAGATGATTTTTTTAATAAAGGTTTTACAACATACCATGAGGGTAGTAATATCTCTGATGAATCTTTTGAAATGGATGAAGAATATGAGAATTCAAACCGCTATCCTTTGCGATCAAATGGATCTCTGAAAGCTACTAAAACAACCACAAGCCGAAAAAGAGTAAGAGTGACAAAGGCTAATAGTAGAACTAAATTTGAAGCATTTTCCCCCTTTCTTAAGTGTTTGAATGAAAATCAACAGCCTGTTATTGGTCGTGAAGAGGAAGCTCAAAAAATAATGGTTATGATTGAGTCAGGAATTCGTCCACTTCTTTTGGGGCCTCCTGGTATTGGTAAGGAATCGATTGTTAGTAAAGTTTCTGCAAGTTACAAACAAATCAGTTTGCATTCGAAATGGCAGGGCAAAAATATTTACTGTATTGGTTGCCGTGAATTAATTGCTGCAAATATCGATGAACAACATGCTGAAGGTATTGTTGAACAGTTAAAAGAAGTTGTAGAAAAACATTTTGCACCTCAAAAACAACAATCGATTCTTTATTTTAAAGATATAGGATCCCTTATGGTTATGCCTAAAGTTGTTGATTTCATGCATATGTTATTTAAGCGACCTTTTCCCTTTATTGCCTCGATGGGTGCAGAAATTTCAGAGGATGAAATTAAAAACATTACTAAAATGTTAGGATATCATCATTTTTCACCTCTTGAAATCAAGACAAGCCCATTAAATGAAGTTAATGAAATTGTGTTAAGGCATTTAAAAAATATGAATTTGGCACAAATTCAATGTACAGAAGATAGTGTGGATCTTGCCGTGAGACTTTCCGATAAATACATTAAAGGATTGCCGCTGCCAATAAAAGCGATTCAAATTATAGCACAAGTAGGAAATGAATTATTGATTCATGCTCCAAAAGATGCCGAAATCAAAATTGAACGTGAAGAAATTGCAAAATTTATTTCTTTAAAAACAGATATACCTTTTGAAGACTTAATGGATGACTCAATTTTTAATGAGCAGCGCTTTAAAGCCAAATTAAAAGAAAATATCCTCGGCCAAGATCATGCTATTGACATTGTTGCAGAATTTGTAACCAGCTGGAAAATGGGCATTTCACATGAGAATAAACCTTGGGGTGTTTTTCTTTTTGCAGGCCCAACAGGTGTTGGAAAGACTGAACTTGCCAAACAACTTGCAAAACACCTTTATCATAATAAAGAGGCACTCATTATTTTGGATGGATCTGAGTATAAGGAAAGTCATACCGTTTCTAATTTAATTGGTTCACCGGCAGGTTATGTGGGCCATGAATCAGGAGGTATGCTGACAAATGCACTTATTCAAAATCCTTTCAGAGTTGTTTTATTTGATGAAATTGAAAAGGCTCATGATGATGTAAGGAAACTTTTCTTACAAGCTTTTGATCGCGGAGTATTAACGGATCGTTGTGCAAATGTAGCCGTGGATTGCAGAAACACTTTGTTTATTTTAACTTCCAATTTAGGATCGAGCGATTCTTTTGAAAAGGCTCAAGAAACGAATAAAGAAAAACTTGTTGAAAGTCTAAAACCAATACTTGTTAAAGAACTGAGCATTGAAATGTGCGGACGCCTTGATGCAATTGTGCCTTTTATGCCGATTCAACAAAAACAGTTGCCCGGTCTTTGCGAAATCGAATTGAAAAAAATTGCTTTGCGTCTAAAAGGCCAAGCAGAAATTGAATTGAAATGGACGCATAAGCTTATTGAGAAGCTTATAAAAATTGAAGTCGACCTTCGTTTTGGCGGGCGAATCTTTTGTAAAGAGGTAGAAAAACAGGTAACGAAATTAATAAAGAATGAAATGGCTTCACATCAAAAACGTTTGAAAGGAAAAATTTTATTGGATGTTTCAAGAGGGGCTTACACAGTAACCCAACAATAATAGAATTAAAGAAAAAACTTGACAATGACCCTTTTTTAAGTCAAAACATATTTTTAACTTTTGGAGACACTTATGAATACTAATTTAATTCCGCGTCACTATTTTCTAGATCTTGAATTTGATAGAGTAAAAAAACAGGCATCCGAACCCGAACCTTGTATTACTCAAATTGCCATTCTCGACCCTGCAAGAAAGGCAGAAAAGAGTATTTTTAATCGCTACATTCAGCCTCCAAAAGAATTGGCCACAAAAGTTTTAGAATCGGCCCCAAATGGGCAACAACGTTTACCTTTTAGTGAAGTGTGGCCTCAGGTTGTTACCTGGATAAACAAGAAACTTGATGGAAATCGTAAAGCCATTATTGTGATGCACAATGGTTTTCAATGTGATTGGAACATTTTAAAATCGGAAGTTGCAAGGTGTTTGACAATCACGAAAATTGCCATTCCAAATTTCTGGAAGCCTTTTGACACTTTATACTTAAAAAATGCTTTAAAAATACCAGGAGAAGGCTCTTTATCTATGATCTGCCACACTTTGAGCGTGCCGGTCGGCAAAGCTCATGATGCGGTAGAAGATGTGATCATGACTCGTGGGATTTTTGATAAAATGGTGGGATGTGCACCCTTAAATGAAGTTTTGGTTGCAAGCCTTGATTTTCAAAATCCCATAATAAAAGCTGCCGATGTAATAAGACCTCATAACAAAGAATTAGCCTCATTAAAAGCTTCTAAAGTGATTTCAAAAGATAAGCCCATAGATATTAAAGATGCCAAAATTGTTTTTCTAGTCATCGATTATGAATCAACAGGCTTATTTTTACCGGGTTATCCAAATCCAAGAGCTATTCAAGTGGCTGTTTTTATTCCGAATGAGAAAGAACCTGCTAAAAGCATCATTTTAGATGAGATGATCAACCCAGAGATGCCGATCCCAAGAGGCTCTTCTGCAATTCATGGATTTTTTGATGCTGATGTAAAAGATGCCGGTAATTTTAAGGCAGTTTGGCTAAAACTTGATGAAATCATAGATTCAGAAGTTAAAAAAGTTGCTAATGGTGTAGCTGTAGCTGTAGGCCATAATTTTTGGGGATTTGATAAAAAATTACATAAAGCAGAATGCGAACTCACAGGATTATCCAATAGGGACTGGAAAAGCTTTGATACCTATTTTCAAGCAAAAAATCGATTTAAAGGAGTTAAAGGCATTCCGGTAAGTGGATTTTTTAAACAAGAATATTTAGCCCCCCTTTTTGGAATTAATGTTAGTGGTGCACACGATGCCAAAAATGATGTGATGATCACTTGGGAGCTATTTAAATTCATGACTAAAGGTGTCGATCCGGTAAAAAGAGATGAGGCCATTTTTAATGAACATCCTGTCATTGCCTTAGGAGAACTTAATACATTTGATGGTCAGTTTTATTTTAATCTATACAAAAAAGCTTGTGGCATGACAATTGACTTTGCTAAAACACTTTTTGATACGATTAAAAATCCCTTATTTTTCGAACCCTCAAATTTGGCCGCTATTTTAGATATTCGTGTTAAGGATAAAGACCCTGAACTATTTACATTATGGAGATGCTTTCTTGCTTTAACGAGCGGTGTAGACAGAAAATTGGTCAATATTGCACTTGAAAATGAAGAGCCCCTAGATGCCCTTATAAACCTTTGCAAAGAAAATAGCACTTTTAAAGTAGCAGAGTGTAAATTGAAAACACAAAAGGCATGTGAGCTTTTCTTACCTCTAATTCATGTTTTATTTCCTGAACAGGAGGAAGCATTTTATGAGCCTAAAAAATTGAGCCAGCTTTTGCAGTTCACTATTAAAGGTGAGCCTACACTTTTTGATTTTAAGCGCATGTTCATGAAAGTGACCTTTGGAGTGCCTCATGATGAATTGGAAAAGGCGATGAATTCGGATAAGTCGGTAGAGTCTATAGCTGCACTTATTGCAGAAAAAGGAGAATTTAATCCTAATGATTATGTGCAGCAGAAGGACGTGGCTGTAGTAACTTCGGGCAATGTTACAGATGACTTCTTTGCTAACTCATTTATGGATGTCGAAAACCTTCGTAAACGTAAAGCAGAATCAGAATTAGTGAATGAGAACGCCACCGATAAAAAACAAAAAGCAAGCTAGCTAAGACGGTAAGGATTATAACTCAGGGATTTTTTCAACGCAAAGAAGCTGCAAAAGACGCAAAGGCGCAAAGAATAAACAAACTTTAAGTAAACAAAAAGTGTTTTTTAATCTTTGCGCCTTTGCGTCTTTTGCAGCTTCTTTGCGTTGAAAAAATCTAAAATTTTATAATTCATTAACGACTCGTTTGATACCCTCTTTTGCAGATACATTGCCAAAATTGATTAAAAGTCCAAGTTTCATGCCTGTTAATCTTAAATAAGTTAATAGTTGAGCTTGATGAATAGAATTTTCTTTTTCGGTAGCTTTAATTTCAATAATTACTTTGTTCTCTACAAGTATATCTAGGCATAAGGGTTCTCTTACAACAACATCTTTATATTTTACTGGAACATAAAGTTGTCTTTTGATTTTTAAACCCCTTAGTGAAAGTTCATGACATAGTGAGCTTTCATATATACTTTCAAGCAGTCCTGGACCACCGAGAATCCTATGGACTTCAATTGCAGCGCCGATAATCTTGTGAGAAATTTCATTTTCCATTTCTTTTTCGCCTTTTCTGTTTTTTTTTGCGTTGAAAGAATATTACAGGATTTCATGATTAATTTTTAGCTTATTTGGAGCAGGGGGAGGCTTTGCCGCAAGGGCAGGGAGCAAAGGAGCCATCGTGAGGTGGCTTCACATCGTTTGGTTTTGGAGGGCAGTAATCATTGACATAAAAACCCGCACCTTTAAATACAAGGTTCAATCCACCACCAAAGCCCCTTTTTAAGGTTTTTTGAAGGCAATGCTTGCAGGTTGTTAAGGGCTCGTCCGTTATTTTTTGTAGGACTTCGCTTTTGGCTTCGCAATTTCGGCAGGTGTAGTCGTATGTAGGCATAATATTTGATCCTTAAATTCAATCCCCTTGAATTACTCCAAGGGGATTAGTGTTTTCTTTTAAAGCATGTTCTGGATTACATCATTCCGCCCATTCCGCCCATGCCACCCATGCCACCCATGCCACCCATGCCGCCCATGCTGCCCATTCCGGCAGGTGCATTTTTGGATTTTGGTTCAGGCTTGTCTGTGATCATGGCAGCTGTCGTCAAAAGAAGACCTGCAATTGAAGCTGCATTTTTTAAGGCACTCTTTGTTACACGAACAGGATCGATGACACCGGCCTTAAGTAGGTCCGTGAATTCATCTGTCAATCCATTGTAGCCAAAAGAGCCTGTTGCTTCATAAATCTTTTCAGCAATTAAATTCCCTTGTTTACCGCAATTAGTTGAAATTGCAATAGCAGGAGCAAAGGCTGCACGCTTGATAAGTTCAACACCGATTTGCTCATCAGCATTGAGTTTTAGATTTTCAAGACTTCTTACTGCACGTAAAAGAGCAACTCCACCACCAGCTACAATACCTTCGGCAATAGCAGCTTTTGTAGCATGTAAGGCATCTTCAACGCGTGCTTTCTTTTCTTTAAGCTCAGATTCTGTTGCAGCACCAAGATTTATAACAGCAACACCACCAACAAGTTTAGCTAAACGCTCTTCAAGTTTTTCCTTGTCATAAGAAGAAACGCTAGGATTTGCAAGTTCACTTTTAATCTGTGAAACTCTTTCAATCACATTTCTTGAATCCCCTGCACCATCTATAAGTGTTGTATCTTCTTTACTGACTTTGATTGTTTTTGCACTTCCTAGAACTTCAATGCCTACATCCTCAAGAAAAAGTCCAACTTCTTCAGAAACAACAGTAGCGCCCGTTAGTGCTGCAAGATCTTGAAGCATTGCTTTTCTACGATCGCCAAATCCCGGAGCCTTTACGGCACAAACTGGAAGGCCTGCTTGTAATTTATTGACCACAAGTGTTGCAAGAGCTTCACCATCAATATCATCTGCAATGATTAAAAAAGGTCTTTGACCATGTTCCATTGTTTTTTCAAGGATCGGTAAAATATCTTTTACAGAAGAAAGTTTTTTATCAGTGATTAAGATGGCTGCATTTTGAAGTTCAGCTGTCATGTTTTCAGGATTTGTAATAAAATAAGGAGAAACATAACCTTTATCAAATTGCATTCCTTCAACAACATCTAATGTTGTATCGATGCCTTTTGCTTCTGCAACTGTAATGATTCCATCTTTTCCAACTTTATCCATGGCTTTGGCAATTAAAGCACCAATGACAGGGTCGTTGTTTGCAGAAATTGTTGCAATTTGGCTCACTTCTTCGCTTGTGTTAATTGGGCATGCAAGATCGGTTAACGCTTTACAAATTTTATCTACTGCTTGGTCAATTCCGCGTTTGATGTCCATCGGATTTGCGCCTGCAATGACGTTTTTAATTCCTTGTGAGACTATAGCTTCTGCAAGAACGATCGCTGTTGTTGTACCATCTCCAGCAACATCTGATGTTTTAGAAGCCACTTCTTTAACAAGTTGGGCGCCCATATTTTCAAATTTGTCTTTAAGAGCAATTTCTTTTGCAACGGTAACACCGTCTTTGGTAGAAAGTGGAGATCCGTAGCCTTTATGGATCACAACATTGCGGCCTTTTGGGCCAAGTGTCACTTTAACAGCTTTAGCCAAGGTTGTGACACCTTTAAGAATAGATTTTAGCGCTTCTTCGTTAAATTGTAAGATTTTTGCCATGATGAAGCTCCTTAAAGTTTAAAGTTTAGTATTTAGTTTGAAAGGATTCCAAGAATATCATCTTCTGACATGATGAGGTATTCTTCATCATTATTTTCTTGATTCTTAACTTCTGTGCCGGAATATGAGCTAAATAAAACCGTGTCATTGATCTTTACATGCATTTGTTCGAGGTGACCATCTTCATTGATTTTCCCGGGACCGATATTAAGGACAATCCCTTCTTTTGGTTTTTCTTTCGCTGTTTCAGGAAGAATAATTCCCCCTTTTGTCGTTTTAGCTTTTGAACGTTTAATTAAAACGCGATTACCAAGTGGTTTTATGTTATTCATCTTACAGATCTCCAAATGAAATGTTTAGGAAGATTCATTTTAAGTAAGGAAATCTTATCTGTCAAGAGGCAGAATCATTTTTTTTAGCAATTCTAAACCTCAAGTGCTAAGCATGGAGTCTTGATTTTTTTAAGTTTGTTACCAAGAGAGATTAAGAGTGAATACGTAAGGCTGGATAATCTTAAAAAGTAAAGTTTTAGATTTTTTTACCAATGAGGCAGTTTTAATGTTGTGAGGACTGTTAGTGGTCAGTAATTTCATGACTTACTCTCTGTCCTAATGCCTTTCTCACTGCCTCACTGGTTAAAAAATTAAAATACGAATTGTACATCGCTTTTTTATTGTTAAACCTATAACGCGTTCAATTTTGCGGCAGAAGTTTCTGCTTGGATAGGAGGATTAGCTAAATGTTCGATCACCTGTCTTCCTACTTTTTCTCCTTGAATTAAGCCGGCTTCATTATCGTACATATAGTGCAATCCTCCCCAAATGCGCGAACTGCCGGCTTCAAAAACCATCTTTTGCCATTTTTCTTTTTCATCCGGAAAGAAATAAGAAAGGATAGTAGCAGAAGCTGCCGAAGTAACAGAGTGGGCTGAAGGGTAACTCGGGTGTTTAGGGCAGTTGATAACTTGAACAACTTTAGAATTGCGCATATGAGGACGCTGTACCCAATAGGTATATTTAGCGTCAAATGCAGCAGTTAGAGCATCAACATAACCCATAGCTAAAGTAGCACGTACAAATAAAAAGTCTTGAAAAGCTAAGTTTTTTTCTTGTAAATGTGTATTAGCGATTGCAAGCCAGTTTCCTGAATTTGGCCCATCCTGACCCCCCCACCAAAAGATAAGCTTGTTCATCGTAGGAGTTAGACGAGTTTGATCAAACAGAATTTGGTCTATGCCAAATGACCAAATAATACTATCAAAATTAGGTGGTGGCATGACTTCTACACTTTTAAGAGAGGGAACTAGCCAAAGTTTGCAAGTTCCAATGCGTTGGCCCAAATAAGGGGGTTCTTCCTTCCAAAAGTTAGCCCCCAATTTAGGTGGATAATCTTTAAGATGGGCCTGCTCTTCTTTAAAGCGCTCTTCAATTTTGCGAAATACAATTTCGCTTATTTTAGAGGAAAAGGCATCAACCTGAATAGAATCTGAAGGGCGAAACTCTGCATTAACAAGTCGAGAAATTTTTAGTGTTAATAAATCAACATTTCCAACGAACTTTTGAGCGATTTGATGGGATAAAAGAGCAAAATCTCGTTGGGCAACATTTAAATAAGCGATACAACGAGTTGCAAGCCCATCTGGTAATGGTTTTGCAGTTAATTCCTCAATCATGGAATTCAATGCTTCATACTTCTGTTGGTTAAGTTCTTCATTGGCAATTGGTAAAGATCGTAGCGCTTCCAATTCATCTAAAGAATAAGAAAAATATGTATCCCAGATACTCAAAGCTGAAGTTTCTTGGCCATAGACTCCAAAAGGAATACAACAAAAAGACAAAATCCAGATTATGCGCCTATTTTTTTCCATATAATCCTCTTTAGATTGAGCGTTTGTAAACGGAACAACTTTATGCAATTTTTATATCTATCACTAATTGATTTTAATCTAAAGAGATTTCAAGTTGAAAAATATTTCTTAAGCGGTGGGCCAAGCGAAGGGGACCACTTGTTCGATATGTGCAGCATTATGCCGCAGCATCATCAGACGATCAAAGCCAACAGCGACACCAGAGCAATCCGGAATGCCCTTTTGTAAGGCTTGTAAAAAATATTCATCGATGGGAAGTTCATTTTTATTTAAAGATAAACGCTCAAGGTTAGCTTGTTCAAAACGTTCTCTTTGTTCATCAACATTTAGAAGTTCATGATACCCATTGCAAAGCTCAATGCCCTGATGATAAATTTCAAACCGTTCGGCTACAATTTCATCGTTTACAATTAAGGTCTTAGCAAGAGCTGCTTGTGAAGCAGGGTAATGGTAAAGAACAAATATTTCGTTTTTGCCAAGTTCTTTTTCAATGATGGTACCCAAAATTAAATTGAGGTAAGCATCTTTTCCTTCATTTTCAATTCCCAAATAGGGTTCAATTTGATGGTTTTTTAAAATAGCTTCTAATTGTGAAATATTGGCCGTTAAATAATCAACTCTGGTAAATTTTAGAAAAGTTTCGCGATAAGATAATTTTATGACAGGAGTATTGCCAATAAATAATTTGATAAAAGCAACTGTTTCATCGATCATCTGATTTAGAGTAAAGCCCATGCGGTACCATTCAGCCATCATAAATTCAGGGTTATGCTTTTTTCCATGGCCTTCGTTGCGAAAAACATGAGCAAGTTGGTAAATATCGCCAATTGCTAAACTCAAAAGGCGCTTCATTCCATATTCAGGAGACGAATGTAGATAGCGTGTTTCTGTTTCTAAATATTGGATCGGAATTAGATCGATATGAGCATCTATGGATGCATATTTTGTGATCAACGGGCAATCAACTTCCATGATTTGCCTGTCAAAAAAGAAATCGCGGGCTTCTCTTAACATAAAAGCCCGGTCATTAAGAAGCTGAATTTTAAGCTGTGACTCTTGAAACATATTCGCCGGTTCTTGTGTCCACTTTAATGATTTCACCTTCATCGATAAAGATTGGAATCTGAACCTTTGCGCCGCTTTCAACAACTGAAGGTTTAAGAACTCTTCCTGAAGCTGTATCACCACGAGCCCCCGGGGATGTCTCTTTAACGCGCATTTCCATAAAAGTTGGAGGCTCAACACTAACCGGAGCACCGTTGTAAAATACGATGTCATACATGCGATCGTCCATTAACCACTGGGCTGTATCGCCTATATTATCAAATGGAATTGTAATTTGTTCATAGCTTTTTTCATCCATAAAGACAGCACCATCAGCTTCTTTATAAAGTAAACGCATTTCAGATTCTTCAACGTCTGCAACATCGACTTTTTCGCCGGATTTGAATGTTTTTTCGATCGTACGACCGGAAATCAAATGTTTAATTCTGACCCTGTTAAAGGCTTGACCTTTACCGGGCTTGACGAATTCGTTTGTTACAATCGTGTAAGGTTGACCTTCAAAGACAATTTTAATGCCTGATTTAAATTCATTTGTACTAACTTGTGCCATAAATAATCCTAAAAAGTTTAGATTTACAATTATAGAGAGATGATAGCATAGTTTTTTTTGGATGTCCAGACAGAAAAATTTGAAAAAAAAGGTTAAAATTATGTGGCCAAAGTTTTATAAAGATTATGAAAAAGATCAGCCTGTTATCAAATACCCAATTGAGACAGGAAAAGCAATTAAAGGCTGTGAAATGCATGAATTTTATGGATGGGGAACCGATTATCACCAACGACACAAGAAAAAAAAGGGAATACTTCGATCCCTTTTAAATAAATTATTTAAAACTCGATAAGATAATCCTTTTTTTTAATTGTAAAAACATTATTTTAAAGTTAAACTTTATGAGGTATGTATGTCTAAAGACCCAGTTTGCGGTATGACGGTTGATCTTGAAAAAACCCCTTATAAAATCAGTTATCAAAATCAGCACTATTTTTTTTGTAGTCAGCACTGCCTGGAAAGTTTTAAACAGAAACCGGATAAATATCTTGGCCCTCAGCAACAAAATGAATCAACTAACTCCGCTGCTGATTATACGTGTCCTATGCATCCGGAAATAGTGCAGGATCATCCAGGAAACTGTCCTATTTGCGGAATGTCATTAGTGCCAAAAAATATTGAGATGAAGGATGATGATTCAGCATACAAATATATGCTCTCTAGATTTT
The DNA here is from genome assembly GCA_038257035.1 of Chlamydiia bacterium. GTDB lineage: Bacteria > Chlamydiota > Chlamydiia > Chlamydiales > Parachlamydiaceae > JBBSJT01. The sequence goes on along the minus strand of JBBSJT010000017.1, from coordinate 8,597 downwards.
TAGTGGGATTAGCATTTTCTATTCCGGTCCTAATCCTCGCTATGGGAAGTATGATTCCTGCTTTTGATCGTTTAATTTCAAAAAATTTATCTCATTGGCTTCAATTTGTCTTAAGTACACCTGTAGTTTTATGGGCAGGTTGGCCTTTTTTTGAAAGAGGTTGGCAATCTATTGTGAACCGTAATCTTAATATGTTTACATTGATTTCTATGGGAGTCGGCGTGGCTTATGTTTATAGTGTGATTGCCTTACTTTTCCCGCATGCATTCCCGATCTCATTTTTACATCAAGGAGAGGTTCCTTTATACTTTGAAACAGCAGCCATCATTACGGTATTAGTTTTGCTTGGACAACTACTTGAACAAAAAGCCCATGGCCAAACTAGTCAGGCAATTAAAGCATTGTTAGGAAAAGCGGCGAAGAATGCTCGTATCATAGTGAACGGAGAGGAAAGAGAAGTCTCTATTGATCAAGTAAAAGTTGGCGACATCTTACGTATTCGTCCAGGAGATAAAATTCCTGTTGATGGTAAAATCACGGAAGGTAAAAGTACTATAGATGAGTCTATGATAACAGGAGAACCTATTCCTGTAGAAAAAGAGTCTGGTAGTATTGTTATCGGGGCAACTATCAATGAAACGGGAAGTTTCTTAATGCAGGCCGAAAAAGTTGGCAGTGAAACACTTTTATCTCGAATTGTGCAAATGGTAGCAGAGGCACAACGAAGCCGTGCTCCTATTCAAAGTTTGGCCGATAAAGTCTCTGGTTATTTTGTTCCCGTAGTTGTTCTGGTGGCTATTTTGACTTTTATTATCTGGGCGTGGATTGGACCTGAACCCTCATTTGTCTATGGACTTGTCAATGCAGTCGCTGTTCTAATCATAGCTTGTCCTTGTGCACTAGGACTTGCAACTCCAATGTCTATCATGGTTGGCATGGGAAGAGGGGCAGAAGCCGGTATTTTGATTAAGAATGCTGAAGCACTTGAAAAACTAGAAAAGGTCAAAACTATTGTTGTAGATAAAACCGGCACACTGACGATAGGTAAACCAAAACTCACACAGGTAATTTCAAATGAACATGGAAAGGAAAATGAAATCTTACGTTTAGCTGCTGCGGTGGAGCAAAATAGCGAACATCCTTTAGCGGCATCAATTGTTCAGGGTGCTAAAGAGCGGTCCATTAGTCTACTACAAGTGGAAAATTTTCAGTCAATTACAGGTGGGGGAGTTATAGGAAAGGTTGAAAACCTTGAAGTTTTGATAGGAAAACCTAGCTTCTTACAAGAAAGGAAAGCCAATGGTATTGCTTCTCTTCAGCAAAAAGCAAAAGAACTTCAAAATCTTGCTCAAACTGTAATGTTTGTTGCCATTGATGGGCAAGCAGTTGGTTTAATTACAGTGAGTGATCCTATCAAAAGCTCAACTGCTGAAGCAATAAAACAGTTACATCGACTTGGACAAAAAATTGTGATACTTTCAGGTGATAATGAACAAACGGTTCAGTCAGTTGCAAAAGAATTAAATATAGATGAAGTACATGCAGGTGTAACGCCAGAATACAAGCAGGAATTTATCAAACAAGCAAAAAAAAAAGAGGGATTGGTTGCCATGGCCGGTGATGGAATCAATGATGCCCCGGCGCTTGCAGCCGCTGATGTAGGGATTGCTATGGGAACAGGAACCGATGTAGCAATGGAAAGCTCAGATGTGACTTTAGTAAAAGGGGATTTGATGGGTATTGTGCGAGCTATTCGTTTAAGTCAAGCCATGATGAAAAATATCCGTCAAAATCTTTTCTTTGCCTTTATTTACAATGCTCTTGGCATTCCTATTGCAGCAGGCATACTTTACCCTTTTACAGGCTTACTCCTTAATCCCATTATTGCTGCTCTAGCAATGAGTTTAAGTTCTGTATCCGTGATTGCAAATGCTTTAAGATTGCGTAACACAAAGCTTTAATATACAGGTGCTACTTGAAAGTGAAAATTTGTTGTCAATTGTAAGTCAACTATCGTTGTCAAAGATGTTTGGGAGGGAGTGATGAAAAAATTTTGACAATTCAAGGAAATGGCCCATATTATTTAAAGAACAGCTTAGCCTTGAAACGCAGTATAATGTAATTTAAATTTAGGTAGATTTTTTTAAGAGATTTTTCCCTTCTTCCGGAGTTCGTGATTGAAGTGCTTGCTCTTTGATATTCTCTGCCTCAGAATTGAGTTTTCCTTCAGCTGCAGTAGCAACTATTTCCTTTTTTTCAGTATCTTGGAACGCTTTGGCCATTCCTTTTTTGTCTTTTTCAAGTTTCTCTGATTTTTGTGAAATCATGCGAACGTCAATTCCATCTGGAAAAACGCGTTCACGTCCTTCATCAGGCATTGGTATGCCACCCGCTTGAAATGCTCTTTTGATTAAACGAATGAGTGAAGATCTAACTTTCAACCAACTGTGTTTTTCTCCATTGAGCCAAAAATATATTCGGAGATTCACATTAGCGTTGCTTAAATGATCAACTAAAACCCATGGCTCAGGATCACTAAGGACCGCCGAATGTTCTTTGAGAATTTTTAGGGCAATTTCTTGAGCATCTGAAATTGAACATCCATAGCCAATACTTATTATAAAATCTTCTCTTCGCTTAGGATTACTCGTATAATTGCGTATATTACTTTTATAAACTTTCGCATTTGGTATTTGCACATAAACGCCTTCTAAAGTTATTAAAATTGTGCTTCGAATCGTAAGCTTTTCTACATATCCTCTGATCCCTTCAATTTCAATCAAATCCCCTCCGTGAAAAGGATTGTTAATACTAAGAAAAATACTAGCTAAAAGATTTTCTGTAATATCCTTAAAAGCAATTCCCAAGACAATACCCAGCAAACCGGTTCCTCCAATAACAGTCAGCGCAATGTCTGTCAATCCCATTATATGAAAAACAGTGTATAACCCAATCAGATAAATCCCTAAGCTTATTCCCCAGAGAATCACTCGTATAAGGAGGGGATTTTTGAGCTTGCTTTTCAAAACTAAGCCAACTAAAAAAGTAATGCCTTTTACAGCAAACCAAGTAATTAAAAAAATGAGCAAGCCAAAAATAATTGAAGGAATTGTTCTTAACAAACTACGCCACTGTTCTTGCAATCCAGCAATGATTGGTTGAAAATCGGAAATAGAAGGGGGCATAACTTGAATTTGATTAACTACGGCTACGGTATCTTGCGTATTACGAGCTAACTCTCCAGCCCATTTTTTGTATTCATTAGCCCTAGTTGTGCCTCTTAAGAAAACAACACCATCTTTTACGTTTACAATTGGATCTTGGAACCAGTTTGTAGACTTTAATATATTTTTAAGACGTTGGCTAATTTCATAATCGAGAGCTTTTGGCTTTACGTCTACTTTTAAAGGAAGCTGAAGAGATTCAGGTGTTTTACTAGTTTCATTCTCTTCCTTTAGTTGCGTGTCTTCTTCAACAAATGCCGGAGTTGGACACAAAATTAAAAAAAAGGTAATTGTTGCAAGAAAAAGGTTGAAGTAATATGTGACCAGATTTTTATAAATCATTCTTACAATCCTCTTCATCCTGAACTATTGATTTAAATTTTTTTTCTCTTTCTACCATTCCTAGAGATCAAAAATCACCTTTTTTTTCATAGGACTTCCCAACATGCATTACATCTTTATATTTCAAAATAATATTTATATACAAGTATGTACTGTTTCTACTTGAAAGTGAAAAGGTTCAATCCCATTAAATCTATTAATCAGCACCTTCTTTTTTTTTTCAGGATATTCAGGATCGCTCCGCTTCGCTTCGTTGGCCAAGATCAGGCAGGATAATATCAACCTTTAGGATATACTAAGAATTGATATTATCATACCTGATCCTACCGCGAAGCGAAGCGGAGCGATCCTGAATATCCTGAAAAAAAATCATAAAAGTTATAATATAGATTGTAGAAAATCTAAAAAATTTTCAGATTAAAATAGCAGCAGTTTATACCATTGCGTCCAAGTTAATGACTGCCACCAAAATGCTTGATTGTCGGTAGGCATGAGGCTGGAGTGATGCTTTCATGTTGAGTTTGCTATCTCTCTTTCCATATTTTTATGACATAATTATTAACACAAAATTAATTGTTTATAGATTGAATGTCTTTGGTGTTGTTGCATTTGATTCTCATCATGTTGGACATGTCCGTTTCATGAGACATCCCCTGCATATTCGGACTTGTATTTTTCATCTGCTTCATGTGCCCACCATGCATATGTCCACCCATATCCCCCCCCATACTGTCTTCAGGTTTACTATGCATCCAGTTTTTATTCTTTTGATCATGTGTTTCTTTTTGGTCTTGTTCTTGACTAAACCAGCTGACTGTGTTGTTCATTTTATAAGGTGAATCTTGGGTTTGCATCCCATTCATATTTTGCATCTTATTATTCATCTTATCAGGATTATGATCTTGATGATCAATCGTGTTCATATTTTTTCCAATGTCGACAGATTCTGCGACCGTTCCCGGAGGATGCTGGTACCAACCGGGATCAGCGTAACTTGTTAAATTATCTCTTACTTTGAAAATGGCAAACATTCCCCCCATTTCTATGACACCAAAGGGTCCAGGACTACCGATAGGTGCAAGATTTGACGGGTATTTCATTTTAACTCCCATATCCATCATCTCTTTAGATCCGTACATTTCAAACATCTCTCCCATCCCATTGATATTCATTAAGCCCATAAAGTCGGGAAAAATTTTTTTCAATCGCTCATTAATGCCTTTTTTGTTTATTCCCGTTAAATTTGGTTGATCATGCTGCATTTGATTCATTGTATGATGCGATTTATGGCAATGAATGGCCCAATCTCCCGGATTATCTGCTATAAATTCGATGTCCCTTGTTTCCCCAGGTGAAACAAGAACTGTAACTTCACTATATTGTGCTTCCGGAGGAAGTCGTTTCCCTCCTTTTCTAGTTACTAAAAACTCATGCCCATGCAAATGAATAGGATGAGAATTCATCATGACATTTCCAAAACGGATACGCACACGATCACCTGTTTTCATAATTAATGATTCAATACTTGGAAAGAGAACACTGTTGAAAGTGAATATATTAAAGTCTAGCATTTCAAATGGAATAGGGGTTTTTGCACCCATCGGGATACGCCATTCGTGTAAAAAGATAGCAAAATCACGATCAATTTTGGGATCATCCCCATCTCTAGGGTGTATGATGAAAAAACCCTCCATGCCCATAGCAATTTGAAACATTTCATCCAAATGTGGGTGATACATAAATGTACCATTTTGCACTAATGTGAATTCGTATTTGAATGTCTCGCCCGGAGGAATCCCCTTTTGAGTCAATCCTCCTACTCCATCCATCCCATTTGGTAAAATTAGCCCATGCCAATGAACTGTTGTCGGTTCGTTGAGTTTATTAGTTACGAGAATTCTGACACGATCTCCTTCGACGGCTTCAATCGTTGGCCCCGGGCTTGATCCATTATAGCCCCAACAATTAACCCAAAATCCTGAAGCAAATTCCCTACGAATTGGCTCAGCTATAAGATGAAAAACTTTTACATCTCCATCCATTGTAAAGGGAAGAGAACCTACATTAGGAGTAATGACAGATGGATACTTTTGAATTCTTTTTTCTGTCTGATTTTCACTTGAGGGACCTTCTCGACTTTTTTGGATATAGTGTTTATTTTGCTCTATTTGATTTTGATGCATTTGATGTTCTTGCATATCCATTTGATTCATTTGACCATATAAAGGGCAACTTGCAATAAGTGCAAAAAAAGTAAAATATGTTTTCATTCTGTAGTTCCTTCGATGCAACAGTCTTTTGCTAATAACCGAAATAAATAACCCCCTAAGGATTTATCAAGCTGAACTCTTGCTACCCAATAACTTTTTAAGATTTCAAAATAGTTTCGATTGGCTTCAAGCTCCTGGCGTTTATTCTCTAAAAGTCGATCTATGCCTATGCCCATAACATTGTATAATTCTTCAGATGAATTGATAATTTCCTTTTGCAAGGGGATTATTCTGGATAGATAATCGTTTATCATCCCTAAATCACTCATCAGGAGCTTATGTGCCTCTCTTAATTCTGAAAGAATACGTATTTCTAAAGTTTCATAACGATTTTGAGCTTGTCTAAGTTGAGCTAAAATCCGCATACGAGCTGCCTGCCCGAAATTGAAAATCGGAATTTCTCCTGATAATCCAAAGCCAGTTAAATTCAATCCGTCAGGATCTCGTTCACCTGCAACGCCGCTTTTCAAGTTTGTAAATGTCCACCAGTCCTTAAGCCCCAGCATTCTGCGGAAGCGAATCACCTCAAATCGTGCTTCTTGTAAATCCATTCTCATCGATAAGGCAATAGATTCTAAAACACAAATGTCATATCCTTCATAGTCAATATCTTGAGGAATTTCCGGTAGAATTAGACATATTTCTTCACTAAAACCAAGAAGCCTATTGAGTTTCTCGGTGAGGCGAATGATTGTTGTCTGTTCCTTAGCCATTTCCAATTTAGCTTCTAAAAATTTTGCTTGAACTTGTTGAAATTCAAGTCGATTCACGTTTCCAATTATTTTTTGCCTTGAAATAATTTCACTATGAATGCTTGTTAATTCAACAATTTGCCTCATCAATTCAAATTTTTGTTGTTCACCTAAAAGTTCATAATAAGTTTCTCTCACTTCAAAAGCTAAATCCAAAATCTCATGTGTTACTTTGCGTTTTGCCTGTTCAAATTCAGCTTTTGCTAGCTTTTTTCGAAGTGGAATCAAGAAAATATCTAAAAAAGTAGTGGTAACCAGGTATTCAATATTGGGTAATAGATTTTTTTTATGAGGATATCTAATCTCTAAAGAAAAATCCGGGTTAGAAAGAAGTCCTGCTTCAACTAGATCTGCATGAGCAATTCCCAACTCTTCAAAAATAGACTGGACTTTGGGGTTTTTAAGAAGAGCAATTTGTATAGCCGCTTCAGCAGTCAGCTCATTTTCGAGCAAACATTGAATCGTACTATTTATTTGATCATTAGGACAACCTTGATACCATTCAACCTGCTGATTAATTCTTGTTGCAATGGTTGAAGCTACTTGTCCATTATCAGCTTGTGGATGTTTTGTACACCCAAAAGTAAGAAAAAGGAGTGAGCTGAAGGCAGCAATAGTGCGAAAACCTGACATTTAGAGCTCTCATTTTAAAAATTTATTTTATTAAGCTAGCCTTCTTTTAACTTAAAAATCCGTCGGATAAAATATTCATAAATCAAATAATATTTATATACAACACTATAAAGAGATCGAAACTAAAAAGGAGAAAAATGACAAGAAAAAAAAATTGACGCGGAATTGATTATCATCAAAGGCACAAGAAAAAAAGGGAATTAAAGCTCCCTTTTAAATTATTTGAAAAAAGAGGTTCTTAAAAGACCCTCTTTTTTAAATTTTACTTAATTTTTTGGCTGAGCTTCCAATTTTTTGGCTGCAATTGCCTCAAGAATTTCTGCAAACTCTGCAGGTGTTAAATTCAACTCCTTAGCAAGGTTTTCAATTTTGTTTTCTTTTGGCGCAATGGCGTCTAACTGAGCTTTCAGCTTATTTAAAGTTTCCATTTGCAATTGATTTTGCAATAATTGCTGTTGGTTAGCAAATTGTTGTGCTGCGGTTTCTTCCGGTTGAGGAGTGCTTCCTAATTTATTTAAAGCATAACTACCAACAACATGAATTAATGCACCGGCGGCGGCTCCACCAATTTGACCCGCAATACCTATTTGTGGTAGAACTGCTTGACCGACGAATGGTGCGCCTGCCCAGCCAAATGCTCGACCTGCTACTTCTCCGATTTTTCCAAGAACCGGAAGATTTCCGAATAAACTAGCTCCTGCTGCTGCGGCAGCTTCAATAGAAGTATTAGCTGCTGCTGCCGGGCCCCATGTTTGGGCCGCGCCACTAATCCACTTGCTTCCAAATTGTACAGCTAACGGTAAAACTGTTGCTGCGATACTAACTGCGATACTGGTCATATAAACCTCCTGTTTAAAAGCCTAGTATGCAATAACTCTATTAAGCTAAAATTAAGAACTCATAAAATTTGCTTAAATCTGCAATACTCACATTTACCATATTTTTCCGAAGACAAAAGCGGGATCTTGCCATAGAGTAATAATCCTGCTATGTTTGTTATTATGATTAGTTAATGAGTGAGGCTACCAAATGACAAAAGATTACATTGATAATAAAGAATGGGAAGAAGTAGCAAAAAATAGAATTGAAAAATATAAAAAATCAGGTCTTGTTTTGCGTGGAGCACGTTATAGAGAGGGTTTATCTCAAGTTGAATTGGCTAAAAAAAGTGGAGTTGGACAAAACGAAATTTCCAAAATCGAAAACGGGAAACGTGGTGTTGGGGAAAAAGTTGCAAAGAAGCTGGCTAAAGCGCTTAATTTTGATTTCCAATTGCTCCTAGAATAATTATGATTAATATAGCATCTGCAATTTTTTTACAGGATATGCAGGATCGCTACGCGACAAGGTCGCTTCGCGGCAGGATCAGGCAGGAT
>JBBSJT010000016.1:0-29059 GCA_038257035.1 Chlamydiia bacterium | reverse complement strand
CCAGGGCAAATTCTGTCTGCAAATCAAGATGGAATTGTGGTTGCCTGTAAAAATCAAGCCTTGCGCATTATTGACCTTCAACTTGAAGGTAAAAAGGCAATGCCCATCGGTGAGTTTTTGCGTGGAATCTCAATAGACCAACTCAAATTCAACATCTAAACATTCTTGTCATACAACTTTAATCTGAAACTTATGTTGGCTTTTTTTAGTCGCGAATGCGACGGCAGCATGTAGCCACGGGTGTAAACCCGTGGTAAATCAATAAAAAAAAATAAGCCATGATAACGGCGACTGAAAAAAAAATTAACTAAGCTCACTAGAGACTTTGTTTTTTACAAGATACGCATGATCGCTATCCCGACATGATAAGGCAGGATATTATCAATCGCTAAAATTGCAAAGTAAAATTTACGTCGAATTTGATACCCTAATTTTAAAAAATAATTCTTGACCGCACTGAAATTTTTTGCTACCCTCAATCTTCGAAAAGAAAAATATACCTCTCAAGGTGTTAAACATATAGGAGCTTTTTCAATGCAAAATTCAAACGTATCAAATTACACAGCCTTTGATTATGGGCGTGTGGGCAATGCTATACTAGCAAATGTCGACTCAGGTGTCAAAAAGATCAGTATAGCTTTTGGCAAAGCTTGTATCGCTGTAGACAGAATTAGATCTGATAATAGCGCTTTAGGAAAGTTGCTTTTATTGGGCTCCTATAGTGTAGAGCTTTTAAATGTCAAAGCGTTAAAGCCTGCAGCAGCTGCTTTTGGGATTGTAGCTACGGTATTTGATGTTTTTGCAGTAGGTGGGACTGTTAAGTATGTTGCAAAAAATGTTAATAGAGTTTGGAAAAATAAACCTTTCTTGCGTGCTAAAAATGATCCAAGTAATTTAGTTACAGAACTTTCATTTGGTGTAACAAACCTTGGCGAAGCAGCACTTTGGGCTCATGGCAAAAATTTAATGAATTTGGGCGCTAATACTGCTAAAATGATTGGTAGTATGACTGTTGCTGCTTTAATTGGTTATTCCGTAATGATTGTAGTTACAGCAAATAAATTATATGCACCAGCACCAACGCTAACATTAGCTGAAGCAGACGCTAATAGAAAATCTAATGTTCTTTCGCTTGTTTGGACAGTTTCTGAAGTGGCTTTAATAGCTATTCCATTAGCTGGATTTGCTCCTGCGACATCAGTACTGTTAGCAGGTAGAATAGTTGCGAAATCAGCAGCAATTGCATCATTTTTATACAAAAACTAATAAAATAAAGCGAGAAAATCATGTTAAATAACACACCGACATACTTCCAAACCTTAAAAGTCATGACAGCTGATTTGTTTTATAGTCCACTTGCAGCAGGGGGATCATCTGACGTAGTCGATAAAGTTTGCAAATTTGTTGTCAACTTGGATTTTTGTCCAAGTGATATTGCCAAAGAATTTAAAGTTGTAACAGGTCTAATTTCAACTTTAGGTTTTACTAATACAGTTGCAGGTTTTACCAACACTGCTTTAGGGGGAAAGCCTGATTATAAAACAACTGCTAAGAAAATAAGTAAAGGGATTTTATTAGGAGCACAAGGTCTTGATCTATTTAAAGGATTGGATCAGTTAAAGATCCTTTCTCTTGCAACAGTTAGTCAATTTTTAGGTCGTTATAAATTTACTGCTATTATTCTAGATTACTCACCAGCATTTAGTGTAGTAAAAGACAGTTTAATCCTCGCAAGTACAGGCTTTTCAATTTATGACAATTATAACGAAAGTATCAGACTTGAAGGTTATAAAAACAGTGCAGGTTATGTGAAAGCCGTTCATAAAAACCGTATTGCTGTGATTGCCGATGTTGCTAAATTTGCAATTGTAGGCTTAACATTAAGCGTTACAGCAGCTTCCGCAATAACCACAATGCCTGTTTCAGGTACTGTTCTAGCCGTAAGCTATAGTGTTTTAAAAGTTGGTCAATATGCTAATAATTCCCTTGGAATGATCTCAGCATCAGCCGCTTTAATTAAAGCTACTCATGGTGCTGCAGCAGCGTAAATAAATACTTTTATTTATCTGTTAAAAGGCGCAAGGATTACTAGTAAAACAATCCTTGCGCCTTTTTTTTTGCAGGTCAAATTTTTTGTAGCGTAGGTTTTAACCTGCGCATGTTTCAACGGGTTTTAACCCGTTGGATTTATCTTTAAGTTAAACCCTATAAGTCACAATGACGGAAGCATACCATAACAAACTTTACATCCATGAATGGATGGCAGTTATCTTTTTTATTGCTATTATGCTCCTCCTGACCGTTTCTACCCATTCATGTAGCTCTGATTCGACGGCACAATCCAAAGAAGAAATCCCTCATTATGTTACCAGCACAAATATTGAGGTGTTTGTCGAAGGTGAGGTGGAGTTTCCCGGCAGGTTTGAAATTAAACGAGGTGCAAAATTAAAAGATTTATTATTACTTGTCAAACCGAAACAGGAAGCTGATTTGTCAAAACTTAAATTGAATGTTGTTTTAAGAAAGGGCCAAAAGATTAAGATTCCCACCTTAAAACTAATAAAAATCATTTTAATATTCCCTGATGATTCAAAAGAAGAGAGAAGTTTTCCAAAAGGTACAAGTTTTGATGAATTAGCCTCTAAGGTGGGTTACAAAGGCAGAATAAAGTTATTGAAAAGTCAAAAAGGGAGGAAATTGAAAGATGGTGAGGTGATTAAAATTGATTTTTGAAAAAAAACATCAGATTTCTGTTGTTAAAAAACAGCCAGTTTGGTAATCTCCTATTTTAAGCATAAAAAAATATGCTTTTAAATTGAAAGTCCCTTTGAAGCTCTGATTAAGAACGCATTTCGTGCGCACCTTTTCACTAGTCAATAAGGTATCGTTTCTAAACAATTATTGCATAAATTAAGTAAAGCCGCTATATTTTAGCGGTGGTATCAATCGAGTGAAGGATTAAGCATTATGGCGCTTAAGCTAATGGGTAGAAAACGTGGAATGACTCAGGTTTTTGATGACAAAGGCAATGTTATTGCTGCAACGGTTATCGAAGTTGAACCAAACGTTATTTCACAGATTAAAACAAAAGAAACTGATGGCTATAACGCTATTCAGTTAAGTTTTGAAAAAGTTATAGTAAAAGATCCTCGTACGTTGGCAAGAAGATCAACGAAACCGATGAGAGGTCATTTTGCTAAAGCTTCTGTTGAACCTCGTAAGCATTTAATTGAATCTCGTGTAGATGCAGTAAATGATTTTACTCTAGGGCAAGAGATTAGCATTGAATTGTTTGCTGAGCAAGCTTTTGTTGATGTCACTGGCACTTCAAAAGGAAAAGGCTACCAAGGGGTTATGAAACTTCATAACTTTGCAGGGGGTCCAGCTTCTCACGGTTCAAGTTTTCATAGACACGCTGGTTCTACCGGAATGCGTACAACACCAGGTCGTTGTTTCCCGGGTGGAAAGCGCGCAAGTCATATGGGACATGAGCAAAAAACAGTACAAAATATAGAAGTTGTTAGAGTTGATGGAGCGGAAAATGTGATCATTGTTAAAGGTCAAGTTCCAGGTCCTGTCAACGGTTTGGTTTACATTTCTTCAGCGGTAAAGAAGACTAAGCCTAAGAAACATGCAAAAAAATAAAGATCATGTGGAGTAAATTGTGTCAACACTAAAAAAATATAATCTCGAAGGCCAAGAAGTCGGTCACGTAGCAGTAAGCGAAACGCTTGCTAATGCTGAAGCCAATGGCCAGATGATCAAAGACTATATTATTGCATTACGAGCAAACGCGAGACAATGGTCAGCTAATACAAAGACCCGCGGAGAAGTCAACCATTCAACGAAAAAACCTCACCCTCAAAAAGGTGGCGGTAGAGCGCGTCAAGGTCGTCTTTCTTCCCCTCAATATAAGGGTGGTGGTCGCGTATTTGGTCCAAGACCAAAATTTGATCAGCATGTGAGAATCAATAAAAAAGAACGTAAAGCTGCTATTCGCTTTTTGATTTCAGAAAAAATTAGAGAAAATCAAATTTTAATTTTGGAATCAACAAATATTTAAGCTCCAAGAACTAAGTCTGTTGCGGCGTTCATAGAAAAAACAGGTTTAACTGGAATCATTCTTTTTCTTGGCGAAGGTAACTATGCTGAAGTAAAAACAGAAAACGTTGTAAAACGTGTAAGCGTTCAAAACGAAATACATGATAACTTTATCAAGAGTATGCGCAATATTCAAAAGGCCGAGTTTTCACTGGCAACAAATATTAGTGGGTATGATGTCATGCGTGCAAGAAATATCGTGATGACTGCTGCTGCGTTTGAAGAATTGAACGACTGGTTAAGTTAAAGGAATAAGAATGGCTAATAAGAATCCCTATCATGTGATCAAGCATCAACATGTTACTGAAAAAGCAATGATGCTTCAAAACTTGCAAAATGCGGAAAGCAATGTTTCTCTTAAACGTTGCAAGTCTCCAAAGTATGTATTTATTGTAGACAATAAAGCAAACAAACAAGAGATTGCTGTAGCGCTAGAAGAGATTTATAGCGAAAAAAATATTAAAGTTGTTGATGTTAATACGATTAATGTTAAGCCAAAAGCAAGAAGAGTGCGTGGACGCTTAGGTAATACATCTGCATTTAAAAAAGCGGTTGTGACCTTGCAAGAAGGCGACAGCTTGGACAACGTATAAAAAGAGGCTCTTGAGAAGATGTTAAAAAAATATCGACCGATTACACCTGGCACACGTCAGCTGGTATTACCGGCTAACAATGAGTTAACACGTGCAGTTGAAGGTAAGAAAGCTACTGTTAAGCCACTAAAATCTCTTCTTTTAACAAAGAAACGGACAAATGGCCGTAATAATAACGGACATATTACTTGCAGACACAAAGGTGGCGGACATAAACGTCATTATCGTATGATTGATTTCAAACGCGATAAATTAAATATACCGGCACGTGTTGCAAGCATTGAGTATGATCCAAACAGATCTGCATATATTGCACTATTAAATTATGTCGATGGCGAAAAACGTTACATTATTGCTCCACATGGCTTAAAGCAAGGCGATATGGTACAGACTAGTCAGGAACCTCCATTCAGTGTTGGTTGCTGCATGCAATTAAAATTCATGCCTTTCGGATCTACAATTCATAATATTGAAATGTATCCTGGAAGAGGCGCGGTTTTGGTTCGCTCAGCTGGACTATCTGCTCAGTTAATGGCTAGAAGCAATGGATATGCAACGATTCGTATGCCGTCTGGCGAAATGCGATTGATTAATGAAAATTGCTATGCAACGTTTGGAACAGTTTCGAATTCCGAGTACAATTTGCGCGTTGAAGGTAAAGCCGGACGTATGCGTTGGAAAGGTGTGCGACCGACTGTTCGTGGTACTGCTATGAATCCTGTCGATCACCCGCACGGTGGTGGTGAAGGTAAGCACAAAGGTAATATCCCACAAACCCCTTGGGCGCTATATACTCGCGGTCTTCGAACAAGATCTCAGAAAAAATCGCTTAAGTTTATTGTTAAAGATCGAAGGAAGAAATAGATATGGCTAGATCCTTAAAAAAAGGTCCTTTTGTTGATCATCATTTATTGAAAAAGATCATAGTTGGAATAAAAAAACCGATTAAAACATGGTCAAGACGTTCGATGATTATTCCTGAAATGATCGGTCTAACATTTGAAGTACACAATGGAAAGAAATTTATTTCCGTTTTTGTTACAGAAAACATGGTAGGCCACCGTTTAGGTGAATTTTCTCCGACACGTACGTTTAAAGGCCACCCAATTAAGAAGTAAAGGTTTGAGAAAAATGGAAGCGAAAGCGATTAGTAAATATGTACGAGTAAGTCCGCGGAAAGCACGCTTAGCCGCAGGATTAATCCGTGGATTATCAGTGTCTAATGCAATGACGCAGCTCTCTTTTTGTAATATGAAAGGTGGCCGTTTATTGATAAAGACTCTTGACAGTGCCGTAGCCAACGCCGAAAGTCAGTTGGATGCAAAACGTGAAAACTTAAAAGTTAAAGAAGTTCGGATTGACGAAGGTCCAAGGTTAAAGCGCTCAAAGCCTAAAAACCGTGGTGGCCGTCATGCGATCTTGAAAAGAACCAGTCACCTCACAGTGATCGTCAGTACTGAATAAGGAGTAATTTAATGGGACAAAAAACGAATCCGATAGGCTTTCGCCTTGTTCGAAATCGCAACTGGCGCTCCAGGTGGTATGCGAATAAACAAGAGTTTGGTGATCTACTGATTGAAGATCATAAGATCAGATCTTACTTATTAAAGAAGCCGGCTTGTTCAGGCGCGTCAATGATTAAAATCAGACGTATGAGTGAAAAGATTGAAGTGACGATTGTTACAGCAAGACCAGGTCTTGTCATCGGGAAGAAAGGCGCAGAAATTGATATTCTAAAATCTGAGCTTTTCAAATTGACAGGTAAGGAAGTTTGGGTCGAAGTTGAAGAAGTTAAAAGACCTGATATGGATGCTAAAGTTGTAGCTGATGGAATCGCTAAGCAATTAGAGCGTAGAATTCCATTTAGAAGAGCAATGAAGAAAGCGATGCAAGCTGCAATGGAAGCCGGTGCTTTAGGTATTAAGGTTCAGTGTTCAGGTCGTATTGGTGGTGCTGAGATTGCTCGTACTGAATGGTACAAGGAAGGTAGTACTCCACTTCATACAATCAGAGCAGATATTGATTATGCAATGGGCCGCGCTGAAACTACTTATGGAAGCATAGGGGTAAAAGTGTGGATCTATAAAGGTGAAGACACAGAGACGAGTAAGGAGGGTTCATAACCATGCCTTTGATGCCAAAAAAAACCAAACACCGTAAAGTGCAAAAAGGTCAATTTGCTGGATTAAGCAAAGGTGCCGCATTTGTTCATTTTGGTGAATTTGGAATACAAGTTTTAGAACGCGGTTGGATTACTAATCAGCAGATTGAAGCGTGTCGTGTAACGATTAACCGTTTCTTCCAGCGCCGTGGTAAAGTATGGATTAGAATTTTCCCGGACAAGCCGATTACAAAAAAACCGGCAGAAGTTCGTATGGGTAAAGGAAAAGGAGCAGTAGATCATTACGTTGCGGTTGTTAAGCCCGGAAGAATACTTTTCGAAGTAGGTAATGTTCCAAGAGAGCTTGCACAGAGTGCGCTTAGAAGAGCTGCTGCTAAATTAGGTCTAAAAACACGTTTCGTTGAACGTGTAGAACAAGTTTAAGGTAAAGTATGTTAAAAGCAAAAGATTTAAGAGACCAAACGTCAGAAGAGCTACAAGCTCAATGCAATGATTGTCGTAAATCCCTTTTTCGTCTTGTAAATGAATCTAAGCAAGCAAAAAAAGCAGAGAAACCACATTTAATTCGTGAAAAAAGAAAAGATATCGCCAGGTTGCTGACAGTTATTCATCAGAAGCAATTGGCCAAACAACAAAGCGCGGTTTAAGGAATATCATGGATAATGAACTAATAGTAAGAAATAAACGTAAAGTTCGCAAAGGAACTGTTGTTTCTAATAAAATGGACAAAACGGTCGTTGTAAAAATCGAACGAAAATTGCGTCACCCTCAATATGGCAAAGTGATTACACAGGCCACAAAAGTTTATGCACATAATGATGTGAAGAAATTAGAGATTGGTGATGAAGTAACTGTGATTGAAACAAGACCATTGTCAAAATTAAAAAGATGGCGGGTTGTCGCTTAAGCGTAAATCCAAAAAAGAGTGGAGTTAGTAAGTTATGATTCAACAAGAAACCCAGCTAAAAGTTGCGGATAACTCAGGTGCGAAGCGGGTCAAATGTTTTAAAGTTCTAGGTGGATCACGCCGTCGTTATGCAGCAGTGGGCGATATTATCGTTTGTGCTGTTCAAGATGCGGAACCGGATAGCAGCATTAAAAAGGGTGATGTCGTTAAGTGTGTTATTGTAAGACAGAAGAAATATATAAAGCGTCCGGATGGAACATCTTTAAGATTTGATTCAAATGCGTGTGTTGTAATTGATGAGAAAAACAACCCAAAAGGTACGCGTATTTTCGGACCGGTAGCACGCGAAGTCCGTGATCGAGATTTTTTGAAAATCGCTTCCTTAGCTCCTGAAGTGATTTAAATATAAGAGGCATAAAGTGAATAAGAAGACAAAGCCAGAGACAAGTATAAAACTAAATAATAGAATCCGTAAGGGCGATAAGGTTGTCGTTCTTTCCGGAAGCTACAAAGAACAGACTGGAACAGTACTTAAACGTATGGGTGATAAGGCAGTCGTTCAAGGGTTGAACGTACGTAAGAAACATGTTAAACGTGATCAAGCAAACCCGCAAGGCGGAATTATTGAATTGGAAAAACCAATTCACATATCCAATTTGCGAGTATGTGACGCGTTGGGTAAACCATTAAACCTTAAGTGTTCAGTGAATGCTAAAGGTGAGCGCGAGCTCTGCTACCAAGCAGATGGTAAGAATGTGGTTTATCGTTCAATCAAAAAATCATAAATTTAAAACGAGTTGAGAAAATGGCTAGGTTATACAAAAAATATCTAGAAGAAGTGAAGCAACAATTAGTCAAGCAGTTTGGATATGATAATCCAATGAAAATACCTGCTTTGAAGAAAGTTGTTATCAACATGGGAATTGCCGAAGCTTCAAAAGATAAAAACTCTATACAAGATTGCGTAAATGAATTAACATTGATTTCTGGTCAAAAACCGGTGATTGTGAAAGCTAAGAAAGCAATTTCGAACTTTAAACTACGTGAAGGTCAATCAATTGGTCTTAAAGTTACCTTAAGAGGTAAACGTATGTTTGAATTTCTTGATAGATTTTTTAATATTGTTTGCCCTCGTATCGGTGACTTTAGAGGATTTGAAACGAAATGCGATGGTCGGGGAAACTATACCTTAGGGATTACTAATCAAAGCATATTTCCAGAAATTGATCTGGACAAAGTAAAACGTGACCAAGGGATGAATATCTCTTTTGTAACGACAGCTGAAAATGATGCAGATTGCGTTGAACTGTTGAGATTACTTGGTTTACCATTTAAAAATTTGCCGGTTTCGGTACAAGCTTAAGTATAGGAGAAGGAATTCATGGCACTCAGTGATCCAATAGCCGATTTCCTGACAAGGATTCGCAATGCAACTAAAGCAGAGCATCGTTATGTCGATGTGAGTTGGAGTAAAATAAAGCAAAATATTGCAGAGATATTAAAATTTCAAGGATTTGTTGAAAACTTCATTATTCAACGCGATGAAAATGCGCGTGGAACAATGCGTGTTTTCTTGAAATATGCAGATGGACGTCAGCCCGTTATTCAAGGGTTGAAGCGAATTTCAAAACCCGGTTTGCGTCGATACGTCGGTCATGACGATATCCCACGCTTTTACGGTGGAATGGGGTTATCAATTGTATCAACATCGCAAGGTGTTATGGCTGGAATTGAGGCAAAAAAAAGAAAGATCGGCGGCGAACTGCTATGTTTAGTTTGGTAACTGATACGCTATTAGCCTCATTATTAAGGAGTTTTTGAAATGTCACGTAAAGGTAATCAGCCGGTACCCCTTCCTAAAGGGGTTGACGTAAACGTAAATGGTTTAACAGTTACGGTAAAGGGACCGAAGGGATCTCTAAATCAACAGATTCAAGAAGGAATCAACGTTAAAGTAGAAGGCGATCAAGTTATCGTTGCTTTAGCCGAGACACATCCACACAGTGGGAATTTTCACGGTTTATACCGTACCCTCATTGACAACATGGTTCAAGGCGTTACTAAAGGCTTTGAACGTAGATTGGAAATGATCGGAGTCGGTTACCGTGCAGCTGTTAAAGGCGAGTTACTTGATTTACAAATCGGTTGCTCACATCCCGTTGAAGTTGCGATACCTGCCGGAATAACTGTTAAAGTAGAAAAAAATAACATCATCATAGCTACTGGTAGCGATAAGCAAGCTTTAGGGCAGTTTGTTGCAACAGTAAGAGCGAAAAAACCACCTGAACCTTACCAAGGTAAAGGGATTCGTTATAATGGTGAATTTGTTCGCAAGAAAGCTGGTAAGTCAGCTTCTAAGAAGTAAATAAAGTAAGGATTTTATGAGAAGTATTATACTTAAAAATCAGCTAATTCGTAAAAAACGCGCATGGAGAATACGTAAACGTCTTCATGGTACTGCGTCAAGACCTAGACTGAGCGTAATTAAAAGTAACAAACACATCCAAGTTCAGCTCATTGATGACGATTCTCATACGACAGTAGGTGCTATTTCTACATACAAAAAAGAATTTCGCAATACAGAATTCGGCCGTAAGACTAAAGTTGCAGCGCGTAAGCTTGGTGAATGTATCGCTGAGATTGCAAAAGAAAAAAACATCAGAGAAGTAATCTTTGATCGTGGCCCTTTTAATTATCATGGGATCTTAAGCGAACTTGCCAACGCAGCACGTGCTGGCGGACTTAAGTTTTAAAATCAGGAAATTACATGGCAAAATTTAACGAATCAAAAAACAAAAAAGAAAAAGCGCATAGCGACTTAACTGAGAAAGTTCTTTACATCAATCGCTGTTCTAAAGTTGTTAAAGGTGGAAGAAAGTTTAGCTTTTCTGCTTTGATTTTAGTTGGTAATGGTAGAGATGAAGTAGGTTACGGATTTGCAAAGGCTAATGAATTAACTGACGCAATTCGAAAGGGTGGCGAGGCTGCACGTAAAAATATGCATAAAATTGTACAAAACGGTACAACAATCCCTCATGAAGTTTCTGTTCGTTGGGATGGAGCACACTTGCTTATCAAACCGGCTCCCGCAGGTGCTGGGGTTATTGCAGGTTCAAAAGTGCGTGCTGTTCTAGAGCTTGCAGGAATCAAAGATGTTACTGCGAAGAGTTTAGGTTGTAGTAATCCTATTAATCAGGTTAAGGCAACTTTTAAGGCATTAGCAATGTTAAGAAGCCGCGAAACTGTTAAAGAACTGAGGGGGATTGCATGAGCATCAATCAAAAAAATACTTCTATAAGCAATTTAAATTCACTTGCTGACGTAACACGTTATCGCAAAAAAGTACGCAGAAAAGGTCGTGGACCTGGTTGCGGAAAAGGTAAAACTTGTGGACGTGGAGAAAAGGGTGCCGGAGCAAGATCAGGTTGGAAAAGACGTGATACTTACGAAGGTGGTCAGTTCAGAACGTACATGAAAATGCCGATTCGCGGATTTAGTAATGTTCGCTTTGCAAAGCGTCTTGATTCTATTAATTTAGGTCAGATTGATGCTGTGTTTAAAGATGGGGACATCGTCGATCTAGAAACTCTAATTTCAAAAGGTTTTTTTACAAAAACAAGCAATGGAATTAAAGTTTTAGGAACTGGCGAGTTGACAAAGAAAGTTACATTAAATGTACATTCTGTTAGCGAGTCCGCAAAGCAAAAACTGGAACTTGCAAAAATTCCTTTTACCGTGAAAGAATAAATGGAATATAGACTTCTAGTATTATTTAAAGGTACTACGAAGTCGGTCCAGGAATGTACCTTTAAGTTTTAGCTTTTAGGTACACCCCTTGGCCCCCACCATCAAATTTTTTTAAGTTCAAATTCTGTATATTGTAGATATGATTTATTAACCATCTGATTTAAGGCGGAAAAATGCTTCGAGAATTGCAAAAAATATTTCAAGTAGCTGAACTCAAATCAAAGATAATCTTTACGTTATTAATGTTAGTGGTATGCAGGATTGGTGGATTTATTCCAGTTCCTGGTATCAATGGTGAAATTGCCGTCAGTTTTTTTCGTCATGCAACCGGTGGCGGACAAAATTTATTTCAAATGGTTGATATATTTTCGGGTGGGGCATTTTCGCAAATGACCGTTATTGCCCTTGGTGTTATGCCATATATATCAGCATCTATTATTATGCAGCTTCTTGTTGCTCTTTGGCCGTCGCTTCAACGCGAAGTACGAGAAAATCAAGAGCAGGGCCGCAGAAAAATCAACAAGATGACAAGATTTTTAACGATCGCACTTTCATTTTTACAGTCTGGTCTATTTGCCAAATATGCAATTCAGATGAATTATTCACGTCCAGGTATAGTCACTGGTGAACTCTTAGAAATGCAACTGTTTGGAATGCCGGTGCTTTTTTATGTGATTGTAATGTTCACAATGACCACAGGAACGATGATTTTGATGTGGATTGGAGAGCAAATTACCGAATACGGTATTGGTAATGGGATGAGCTTGATTATCATGTTGGGTATTGTATCGCAGCTACCAACAGCTTTTGGAATGATTTTACAGCAACTGAATTTGGACTCTCAAGTACCGGGCCAAATGAATTTTGCTAGTATTATGGTAATTTCGGCAGTTTTTGTTCTGGTAACCATTGCAACGATACTCATTATTCAAGGTAACAGACGCATACCCTTACAATATGCAAGACGCATCGTTGGAAGAAATGAAGTACAAGGTGGAACATCATATATTCCACTTAAAATTAATTATGCTGGTGTTATTCCGGTTATTTTTGCCTCTTCATTATTAATGTTTCCTGCAACTCTAAGTGCTTTTGTTGGTACAGGAAATATACTTGGTGAAATTGGTAGCTGGATATCACCTGGAACATCGCTTTATATGATCTTTTTTGTTAGCTTGATCATCTTCTTTACTTATTTTTGGACTGCTACTCAGTTTAAACCCGATCAAATTGCCTCAGATATGAAAAAAAATGGAGCTTTTATACCGGGAATTAGACAGGGGAAGCCAACTCAAGAATATTTAGAGATGACGATGAATCGTATAACGCTAATAGGAGCCATCTTTTTGGCAATCATTGCTATTTTACCAAATATTGTTGGTCGTGTTCTTGGAATACCACAAACGATCAGTTATTTCTTTGGTGGAACAGCGTTGCTAATCTTGGTCGGCGTTGTGCTCGACACTATGAAGCAGATTGAATCTCATCTGATTATGAAGCGATATGATGGGTTTATGAAGCGTGGAAAAACTAGCGGCCGTTAAGTCGCTTAAAAGAAGTAAAAATACCCTTTGCATATAATGCAGAAATGTGGTATATTATTAAAATTCAAGGAAAATTGTAGGAGTATTCAATGCCTAGAGTTATCGGTATAGACATACCGGATAATAAACGATTAGAAATAAGCCTGACATACATTTATGGCATTGGTCGTTGTTTATCTAACGAAGTTATAGAAAAGTTACAATTAGATCGCAATATGCGAGCTAATAAATTGACACAGGATGATATTGCACGTTTGGGTAACCTCTTGCAAGCTGAGTATATGGTTGAAGGTGACCTTCGTCGTCAAATTCAAAGTAATATCAAACGTTTAGTGAATATCCACTCTTATCGTGGAATGAGGCATCGTCTTGGATTGCCGGTTAGAGGACAGAGATCGCGAACAAACGCTAGAACTCGCAAAGGTAAGCGTAAAACTGTTGCAAACAAGAAAAAATAATGTAAAGAGGAGTCCTTAACTTGGCTAAGCAATCTGAACAAATGCAGAAAAAAACTGTAAAAACACGAAAAAAAAATACGCAAAATATTCCATCTGGAATTGCGCATGTAAAAGCGACTTTTAACAATACAATCGTCTCCATTACAGACCCTTCCGGACATGTGATTTCTTGGGCATCAGCAGGTAAAGTTAACTTTTCCGGTTCAAGAAAATCATCAGCTTTTGCTGCAACTGTTGCTGCTCAAGACGCAGGACGTAATGCAGCTTCTCAAGGAATGAGAGAAGTTGAAGTGAACTTAAGAGGACCAGGAGCTGGTCGTGAATCTGCAGTACGTGGACTACAAAGTGCCGGATTAACAATTACAGCTATTAGAGACACAACGCCAGTTCCGCACAACGGATGCCGTCCACGTAAACGTAGACGTGTGTAACCCAATCGGAATTTTACTTATTATGAATTTATCAGGAGTCGCATCATGACAATTAAATATGGCAAGTTTGAAATGCCTCATAAAATTTCCATTGATGAAAAAAATGCAGAGCAACATAACGTGCAGGCAAATGCTAAGCAGTTTTATGCACGCTTTATTGTCGAGCCTTTTGAGCGTGGTTTTGGGCATACTTTAGGGAATTCTATGCGTCGCATGATGTTGTCCTCTCTTGAGGCTCCGGCGATCATATCTGTTAGAATTGAAGGTATTTTTCACGAGTACATGGCTGTTGAAGGTATTATCGAAGATATGACAAATATCATTCTTAACATCAAAGGTGCTCTTTTGCGCAAGCTGACGATGGATACGGATATTCATGCAAGAGAGACTAGAATTTTAACTACAGTACTGGAAGTAACTCAAGAAGATCTAGATCAGAATAACGGACAGTTTAATGTGACCTTGGGGCATATTGTAAAAAGTGGAAATTACGAAGTTGTTAATCCGAACCTCCATCTTTTTTCTGTAACGAAACCTACAAAGCGTCAAGTTGATTTACGTATAGCGATCGGTCGTGGATATGTTCCTTCCGAGCGTCATCTTGTACGTGATAAAACTTCTGATGAGATCTTAATCGACTCAGCGTTTTCACCTGTGCGTATGGTCAATTATTATGTTGAAAATACACGTGTTGGTCAAGATACTGATTTTGATCGCTTGATCCTTGAAGTTAAAACTGATGGACGTGTAACGCCTTTGGAAGCTGTAACTTTTGCAGCACAGATTGGCTCTAAGCATTTTGAAGTTTTTGATCAAATTCAGCAACACGCCCTATCATTTGATGAAGGTTTTAGTGATGATGATATTGGTAGTGATGAGATGATCGATAAGCTTTGCTTAAGAATTGATGAAATCGAACTATCTGTACGTTCAACAAATTGCTTAAGTGGAGCAAACATCGATACAATTGCTGAATTAGTTTCGATACCTGAACGAAAAATGTTGGAATTTAGAAACTTTGGTAAAAAATCTCTTAACGAGATCAAGGCTAAATTGCACGAGATGAACTTATCGCTTGGCATGGATCTTTCGCGTTATGGGATTACACCTGACAATTCTAAAGAGAAGATCAAGCAGTATCAGGAAGAGAGAAAAAGTAAAAAAGAATACGCCCGAAAAGAAGAGTAATTAAGGTAATAAGTATGAGACATTTAAAAGACACATGCAAATTAAACAGGACGTCATCACATCGACGTTGTATGTTTGCTAACATGTTAAAATCATTAATTGACAATGAACGTATCGAAACAACGGTCCCAAAAGCTAAAGCGTTAAGACGTTATGCTGATGGAATGATTACTTTAGCTAAGAAAAATACGTTGGCATCTCGTCGCCGTGCAATTGGCGAATTAATGATCCGTTTCAATACACTAACTGATAAAGAAAAACGTGCTGCCCGCGAAGGCAATACATC
Organism: Chlamydiia bacterium; assembly: GCA_038257035.1. GTDB lineage: Bacteria > Chlamydiota > Chlamydiia > Chlamydiales > Parachlamydiaceae > JBBSJT01. Next base: position 13,682 of record JBBSJT010000016.1, on the reverse strand, counting down.
TGCTTATAACACAGATAGAACTGTAGTAGACAAGTTGTTTGGAGTTTTAGGTGTGCGATTTGCTTCCCGTAACGGAGGTTATACTCGTATTATCAAAAGTGGTAGACGTAAAGGCGATAATGCTCAAACTTGCGTTATTGAGTATCTACCAGAATAGTGTGAATAGTGCATTTATTGGCTAAAGTGCTGTGGAGAAAGGATTCGGAGGCTGCTTTTTAAGAAAAAGCCATGGAAATTTACTACTTCACAGCCCTTCTAAAATAAGGCATATAACTTCTTTCAAAGCTTTTTTTCTCTAAAATGATTCTATTTGGCGAGGAAATATAAGTTTTGAAAGAATTTCCTGATGTCAATTGACAGTCTAAGTTTAGATTCATTCTTCAAGTAGTATATTTCCTTTCTCTATATTCATTCTTTTCTTTACATTCTCAATTCAATTGTTTATGATCCTGCCTATGAACAACAGCTGTTTTATCTCACTGATACTAGAGATAATCATATGAATAAAAAGGTGGCATCACTATGGTCAATATAGCAATTAATGGGTTTGGTCGAATTGGACGTTTGATTTTTCGGTTAGCCGCAAAATCAAAAGATATACGAATTGTTGCCATTAATGATCTTGTACCTGCAGATAATTTAGCTTATTTGCTCAAATATGACTCGACTCATGGCATATTTGAGGACCATGTGGAAGCTAAAGATGATTTGCTTGTTGTTGATGGCAAAGAAGTTAAGGTTTATTCCGAAAGGGATCCGGAACGTCTGCCATGGAAGGATTTAAACATTGATTATGTAGTGGAATCTACAGGACATTTTACAACACTTGAACTTAGCAGTAAGCATTTAGACGCCGGTGCTAAGCGCGTGTTAATTACAGCACCTGCTAAAACAGGTGTTCCCACATTTGTAATGGGAGTGAATCAGGAAAAATACAACCCGGAAACGGATAAAATAATCTCGAATGCTTCTTGTACAACAAATTGTCTAGCACCGATCATTAAGGTTTTGTTAGATAATTTTGGAATAGAAGAGGGTTTGATGACCACGATACATGCAGTGACAGCAACTCAACCGACAGTTGATGGGCCTTCAAAAAAAGATTGGCGCGGCGGTAGGGGTGCTTGTCAGAATATTATCCCGGCATCCACAGGAGCTGCAATTGCTGTAGCTTTATGCATTCCGGAAATCAAAGGCAAACTTACCGGAATGGCATTAAGAGTGCCGATAGCTGATGTTTCGGTTGTTGATTTAACCGTTCGTTTAGCGACAAAAACAAATTATGAAGATATTTGTGATGCAATGAAAAAAGCAGCTGATGGGTATATGAAGGGTATTCTTCGCTATTGCGACGAACTCCTTGTTTCTTCAGATTTTATAGGATCTACCCATTCAGCAATATTTGATAAACATGCGGGAATAGCTTTAAATGAAACCTTTTATAAGATTGTCGCCTGGTATGACAATGAAATGGGTTATGCCAGCCGCTGTGTTGATTTTTTAACATACATGGCATCAAAAGAAAAATCCGCATGATTGAAATAATAAAAAATACGAAGGATTGAAATTACAGTGGATTTTACGCGAGAACCAATCATAGAAACAGTAGTAACCCCAAAAGAGGGTTCTAAATTAGTTGTTCGCAGCAGTAAAGCTGGCGGACAGGAAGAATATTTTGTTGATTCAGTCGAAGTCATAACGTTTGGAAATTCTGTCTTTTATCGCTCACAAGAGCGACCAAAGGCTTTTATGGTTCCTGCGACCGATTACGAAGTATTAGAAGTGAGAGAGGCCAGAATGGTCTTGAAAAACGTTGGTCTAGATCGTTCCATTAAAATTGGTGGTGGTCGTGAAAGCAATGTAAAACAGGTTAAAGAGCCAGTTCAAGAAAAGCAAGTTCCGCAAGTAGTCGAGGTGGAAAGTGTAAAACCTGCACAGGAAGCTGCTGAAGTTGCGGCCGATGCAAAAGGTGATGGACGTAAGAAAGATAAGCGTAGACAATACAGACGTCGTCGTGGTCGTCAGGATGACTCCACTGTAGAAGGTGAAGTTGCTGAAAACGAGAATGGCGAGCCAATCGTTTCAAACACTCCTGCTGCAGAGGCTGCGCCAAGACCTAATCCATCGGTTATGTTAGCTCCACCACCTATGTTGATTTCCGAAACGATTGCAAGGTATAAGGACAACGCTCTTTTTAAAGGAGCTTTTTATACGAAAGAAGAAGTGGCAATGCGTGAGCAATGTGGTGAAAACCAAGAACTTGCCCCAAATCCCTTAGAAACCATAGAAACTGATCCTTTAGAAATCTCAGCGCTTATTCCACCTCTTGCAGTACCTGAATATGGTTCTTTTGAATCTACAGAGGCTGAAGAAGAAGAAATCTATAAGCAAAGAGCAAATCGTCCATTTCTAAAAGAAAATGATGACATGCCATCGACTGCACATTTTGGCGAAGAAAAGTTTCCTGAAACTGATTATTCGGCTCCAAAACGTGATGACAGCTGATTATTTAATCCCTCTGCAATTTATTTTGCAGAGGGATTAATTTTTATTGACTTAAAAATATCAAAAACGTTATCTTCTTGCTTTAATCATCCGCTCGGGTGGTGAAATGGTAGACACAAGGGACTTAAAATCCCTCGGGAGCAATCCTGTGCCGGTTCGAGTCCGGCTCCGAGCATCCTTTATTCTCAGTTCCTTAGATACATTAATTCATATTTAAAATTAAGTTTTTTATCTCTGCGTACGCAATTTTTACGCACTCCGCCAAAACAAACCAGCACAAATCAAACTTTTTCTTTAAAGATTTTCTCTTTATGTTTGCCATTGTCTTTCTTTTCTTCGCGTGACGCGCGTGACAAAAGTGGCATTACAGTGGATTTTATGTCACACATCTGTTTTTTTTTCAACGTGACAAGCGTGGCAGTCTTTGCCAGTTTCTATTCATTACTGTCCTTATGTGTCAAATTTTATCTTAAAATGCGTAAAAAGTGCGTAATCAAAAGAAAAATTCATCCAAAAGTTTACTCACATGAGTATCAAAAGCAAATAAAGCTAGGGATTGTTAATCTCTTGTTGTCCTTTATTCTAATCTTTTTTACATTATTCAGTTTTATAGGAGGTCGTCATGGGAACGATTCGTGAATGCGTTCGCAAAGATGGTAGCAGTTCATACCATGCCGAAGTGAGGTTAAGGGGACATTTACCACAACGAGCTTCTTTTCGTACCCGCACTTTAGCAAAAAAATGGATCCAAGATGTTGAAAGTGGGATTCGTGATGGTCGGCATTTTAAAACAGTCGAGGCAAAGCGGCATACTGTTAATGAAATGATCGATCGTTTTGTTGAACAATGGCTTATTAAGTATCCCGGCCGTCAAGAAAAACAAACAAGTCTTTTGAATTGGTGGAAGCAAAGGTGCGGTCATCTCCTGCTTGCGGATCTCACAACAGCAGTCATTGCAAGCGGTCGCGATCATCTGCTAAGTGAAACAACTGTTCGGGGTAGATTACGCAGTCCAAGCACTGTTAATCGTTATTTAAGTGCTTTAGGTAAGGCTTTAGCAGTAACAGTAAAGGAATGGGGATGGTTAGAAGATAGCCCTATCCGAAATGTAACTAAACCGTCAGAAGGTGAAGGACGCGAACGCTTTTTAAGTTCTGAAGAAAAAGAGCGACTTTTAAAAACTTGTAAGGAATCGCGTAATCCTCATCTATTTCCTATTGTATCTCTTGCAATATTTACTGGAATGCGCCTAGGGGAAATCACAGGACTTCGTGTGTGTGATGTTTGTTATGAAGAATCTAAAATTATTTTAGAGCGCACCAAAAATGGTGATAGACGTGTACTTCCTATGACCGATGAGGTCAAGTTGATTTTTCAAAATTGCATAAAGCCAAAAGCCGCCAAAGAAGATCTAGTCTTTAAATCTTTGTACAATACACAGGAGCAGAAAAAAGTTTGTGTTCGTGATTCCTTTGAGAGAGCAGTCAAGAAAGCAGGAATTGAGAACTTCCGCTTTCATGATTTACGACACACGGCGGCTTCAAATATGGCAATGTCAGGAGCAACTCAAGGTGAATTAATGGCAATTCTAGGGCATCGATCACCTGCAATGACTCGGCGTTATGCACACTACAGTCAAAGTCATTTGAAAGATGTTTTAGAAAGATCCCAAAATCGTAGAAAATAGAAGGAGGTAAAATATATGACCATAAAAAAGAAGAAGGATGATTACCTACATCTAGTGCAATTCGCTTATTATCGTGGAAGGTGGGTCAACGTCCCCATGTTTTATGTTCCAAGAAATGCTTTGGGAGAGGATGGATATTTACATCAATTTCAGTTGATTCCTGTAGATGGAGAAAAATTACCAGATTCACCGCCACGAAGATCATGTGAAGAGGCCTTTAAATTTATTAATAAAAACACTAAAGAAACGATTTTGCCATGGATGCTTTCAGGCGATGAAGTTAAGGAACTTTGCACAGCAAATGATATACCTATTTCTTGGGTGACGGGACTTCAAAGAAAAGTTTTAAAAAAAACTAATATAGAAAAATCAAGTAGAAGATCTGATCGGAAGTATTGTTTTTTAAAAAAATCCGAATATGATAAATTCATAAGCCGCCTTAAAAAAATAAATTTTCAAGCTGCTGTGATTGCTGAAATTTTATGGTTTCTAAATAGAGAATTACAGCCGGGAGACGATTATATTACTCTAGAAGAAGTGTTGCGGATGAAAATGAATGATGTAGATCCGGAAGATGGGATAACAACGTGTATTCATTTATTCCGTACAACCTCTCACGGAAGTCATATGGTCTCACATTTACTTCCAGAATATATATGGCAGCCATTATGTAATTTAATAAAAAACGATTCCTTATTCGTATTTACAAATCAAGATTACGGCCAGTTGTTACCTAGCGATGTTTCAAGATTTTTTAAAAAGGCTGGGAAACAGGCAAAAATAAAAAAAACTGTATGCTCATTATCTTTAAGACCGATCGGTAAATTTAAAAAGACAAAACCAAATTACTGCGAGAGCAAATATAGTGAAGTTTCAATTGAAGAATGGGAAAATATATGTCTGCAAGTACCTGAAATAAAAAAAAGGAGAGGAGCGCCTTCACAACATGATCCAAGGCATGTTTTAAACGGTATCTTATATCATTTAAGGACTGAAACCCCAATCCGTAAGTTACCGCATTCATACCCCCCATTTAGAGCCGTTCACTCTCTATATAGACGCTGGTTAATAAACGGAGTTTTTGAATCCATTTTATCCGCACGTAAAATAAATTCTGAATTCGGCGACAAACTATCTATTATTCACATGTTTATATAGTAAAAATTTGCTTATGTTGTGTTTTGGCTCTATTGTGAGCTTGTTTTTGTTGTGTAAAATGCCTTAAGCAGCAATAATGAGGTTTATTTTAGTCAATAAGGCTTTAAATTTATCAGAAAAACATTAAGGAGGTTAGACATGATAAATGCCACCGTAGTTGGTAAACAAAATGGTATCGATAAGGTGACTGATTGGTTGGAACCAAAGAAAGGGCAGCTCTTAACAATCAGACAATTTTGTGCAGAGCATCCTTGGCCAAGTGAATCTGCGCTGCGCGCGTATATTTACAGGGCAGAAGAAATGGGTATTAAGGAAGCTTTTATCCGTGTGAACCGGCGAGTATTAGTTGAACCTAAAATATTTTTCACTTTAATCAAACAAGTTGAGAATCGTTATAAACAAGGAGATAAATATGAAACGATGTCCTGTAACAAGGGAGCAGCTCATTCGTGAGTTTTCTCGCTATAACCCGTGGTATAAATATGAACGGGAAAAAAAACACCTCAACCCCAAAAGGTTGGAAGTTGAGGCACGATCAATTGCAAAGCACCTTAAGGTGTAAGTTTAATTAACATAAGCCACTGCGCTAGAACGTAGTGGCTTTTAACTTATAAGGCTTTCTATGGAAGATAATAACATATCACTTAGTGAACATCAACTAGAAATTCCTCAATTTGAAAAGCCTAATCGCATCATTTCACTATTAGAACAAGAAAAACTATTAGACAATGAATCTTTATCTGTAGCTAGAGCAGAAGATTTAGACAGATTGTATGGAGATACAAATTTGCCTGACGGTTTTATTTTTGATAAAGAAGGTTGGTTAACTTATTTAAAAGATACAGATTCTGAAAATTCCCCGACAGTTATTCGGATTTGTTCCAAATTGGAAGTGGTGGCAAGAACTCGTGATCAAGTGGGGGAAAATCATGGAAGGTTACTTCGTTTTTTTGATCTTGATAACCTAGAGCATTCATGGGCGATGCCGATGCAGCTTCTTGCCACTGATGGAGCTGTTTACAGACAGGAGTTATTGTCCAAGGGGTTACTAATTGATCCAGGTAAATCGGCTCGTCAACTTCTTACGATTTATATTCAAACATCAAGGCCAAACAAAACTGTTAGATGTGTAGATCAAACAGGTTGGAATAAAGAGCTAAAAGCATTTGTATTTCAAAATGAAACCATTGGAAATTGTGGTGATGAACCGCTTATTCTTCAAACAGCTACTGGCTTAGTTCCTACACAATCGGTTTCTGGTAGTATACTTGCATGGAAACAGATACCGGCACAATGTGTTGGAAACTCTCGCTTAATATTTGCTCTAAGTGCGGCTTTTGCGCCCCCATTATTACTTCCTCTAGGACTAGAAAACGGAGGAGTTCATTTCCGTGGAGGTTCCTCATCAGGCAAAACAACATGTTTAAGGGCTGCAGCTTCAGTGTGGGGTGGGTCTGATTATTTACAACAATGGCGCGCCACAGCAAATGGATTAGAGGGAACCGCGGCCGCACACAATGATAGTTTGCTCGTTCTTGATGAAATGGGTCAAATGGACGGTTGTGAGATTGGGAAAGTCGCTTATATGTTAGCTAACGGCACGGGCAAAACACGTTCGGATAAACTCGGCGATTCTCGTAAACGTAAAAATTGGAGATTGCTTTTTTTATCGTCAGGGGAAATTTCATTATCAGATCACATGTTAGAGGCAAAACAAAAAGTAAGGGCGGGTCAGGAAGTTCGAGTGCTTGATATACCTGCCGATGGTCAGGAATACGGTTGTTTCCAAAATTTACATGGTGCTGAGAATGGACAGAATTTTGCCGAACAGATAGGGTATTTGTGCCAATCTTTTTATGGTTCAGCCGGTATAGAGTTTATTCGCTGCTTATTGGAGGATCAGAAGAAAATAATTTCTTTTTCAAACAATTTGATGGCTGAATTATCAAAAAAATTTGTCCCCGCTTCAGCTTCTGGACAAGTGTATCGTGCCTTTAATCGCTTTTCTTTAATAGCTATTGCCGGTGAGCTTGCAACAAATTTTGGAATTACCGGTTGGAATGAAGGGGTCGCAATTGAAGCCGCCATGCATTGTTTTAATGATTGGTTAAGGGCTAGAGGTGATATTGGTTCACAAGAAGAGCGGGAAATAATATCTCATGCTCATCATTTTTTTGAACAACATGGGGAAAGTCGTTTCACTCCTTGGGTGGTTGACGATCAAGAAAAATATAGCAAGACCTTTATGAGAGTTGGCTTTCGAAGATCTTGTGAAGAAGGAGAAGAATTTTATGTTTTCCCCGAATCTTTTAAACGCGAGATATGTAAAGGCTTTGATCCAGAACTTTTCGCTCGTGTCTGTTTAAAGAATAAACTCCTTATGGCTGACTCGAAAGGAGGTGCCACACGATCTGAACGTTTGCCTGGAGCTAAGAAAAGCACAAGGGTATATCGATTTACTTCTAAAGTATTGACTGATGAAAAGGCGAATCATGAGTGAAATAATGTTAAGTGACGAGAGTGACAACGTGACAGAACTAAAAGTTATTTCGCGATTAGATCAATTTGCCACTCTTGCTACAAGACTAGATTCTCTTAACGTGACACCATTTTCACTCGAACGTCACCCTTGTCACGTTTGTTACCCACCAAAATTAAAGGTTATAGCAAATGGAACTCGAATTGTTTTACAAAGGTTAACTATCGCAATGGAAGAAGGTCATCTTGAGGTCTCTCAACCTGTAGTTGGAAGAGCGATGGGATGGCCTCAGCGAATGGTAGCTTTAAGATCTCTTTGGGTTGATTTCACTTTTTGGTGTTTAAAATCAAATTTTTCGAAATACCAAAAACCAGAGCAAAGTGATTTTCACGATTTGTTAGATCAGTTGTTTATTCGAAATGGGGATAAATACGAATTACCTAATCTTCAAGACTGTCGAGATATGTTTATTATTTTAAGGAGAAATTATGAATGTACTTGATCTGTTGAAAGAATTGGGGGTTCACCCACTAAAAGTTGCAGCTTCTAAAGGAGGGGAATACCATTCACCATGTCCGGATGCATCTTGTGACGGAAAAGATCGATTTTGCGTCTGGCCAGAAGAGGGCAGTGATGGTCGTTTTTGGTGTCGGAAATGTTTGCGTTCAGGTGATGCTATTCAATTTTGTCGGGATTACATGGGTATGGATTTTAAATCAGCCTGTCTCAAAGTTGGTAAGCAGTCCAAAAATTCATCAAGAAATCTTTTGGTACGTCCTAAAGAGAAATTTATTGCCAAGTCATTAGCAATGCCTTCAAAGGAATGGGAACAAAGGTCAGCTGATTTTGTTCAAAAAAGCCATCAATATTTGCTTGAAAACCCTAATCTCCTCAATGCAGATAAAGATAGGGGGCTTACAATTCAAAGCATAGTTGATTTTCAATTGGGATGGAATTCGAAAGATGTTTTTGAGCCAAGGGAGCTGTGGGGGCTACCGGATTTGTCGAAAGAGGGTGGATCTCGGTTATTATGTTTACCTCAGGGGATCGTTATTCCCTCTTTTAGAGATGATATTCCTGTTAGGGTAAAAATTCGGCGACATAACTGGAAAGAGGGTGATGAATATCCCAAATATCACATTACTGCAGGGGGAATTACATGCCCTTCATTTTATGGAGACATTTATAAGCCACTTGTAATTGTAGAGGCAGAACTTGATGCAATGCTCCTTCAACAACTTGCTGCAGATTGTTGTTCTTGCATAGCTTTAGGTGGTGTAACTATTAGACCGGACATCATAACGGATCGGATAATACGGCAAGCCACAACAGTACTCTATGCGCTTGACTTTGATGATTCAGGTAAAAAAGCTTATAGTTTCTGGAAGTCCACATATCACCATATAAAGCCATGGCCAGTCCCTAAAGGGAAAAGTCCGGGTGATGCATTTAAAGACCATGGGGTAAATCTCCGTGAATGGATTTTAAAGGGAATTGATTATTACAATAAAGGAAAGGTTTTCTATGATTTTTCCAAATAATGAGGTTTAAAATGGCTAAAAAAGTATCTCGCGAAGATCTTGCTTTCCCTGTTGCCACAATTCCAAAGTTAGGAATGCAGGTTAAGCCAAAAGAAAATCCAAAAGTAATCAAAATGATTATACAAGGAGCTATTAAAGGAGCTTATGGTTTAAAGACACCATTGGAGCCAAGCACCTATAGTCGCGATTATGGCAAGAAACAACAACCAATGGTTTCAGAGGATCAAATTCAGCTTGTTGTAAACCTAATTGAATCTTTACAGCCTGCGGACGCAATCGAAGCGGCGTTAGCAAGTCAATTTGCCATAACATATATTCGAGGTTTAGAAAGCTCCCAAGTTGGCTACGCAGCAACAATAAGCCTCTTTGAATTTGGTCATCAGGTTTTAGATTCTTTAACAAAGTATCGCACTAAAGGCGCGCAACTTATCAATGTCCAATATAATCACAATCAAGGACAAATTAATAATATCAAAGTTGTTAAAGAGGAAGCATTACAAGAAATGGAGGTTATTTAATATGGTTGCTTGGAACAGTCAGGATGAAGTAGAGAAATTTAGTGAAAAAAGTTCATGGAAACGATTCGAACTGTATAAAAAATTCAAAGAAGCCTCTGAAAGTGGTGATACTATATATGCAGAAAAAGCAAGGTTAGCTTATAGGAAGCACAGCTCGCAAGAATCTAAACATAAAGAAAGGGCTGAAAAAGGGGGTTACTGTTGGGATGTATGATTATGAATGGTGTGATTACAAAAAAGTAGAAGCTTTTTACAATGAAAGGTGCAGGAAATATATGGGTCTATCTAAACGTTTTATCAAGGCTAAAGAGAAAGGAGATAAAGAAGGGGTAGAAAGAGCTTCAAAAGCAATTTTGAAACATAGAGATGAGAATGAGAAATTTAAAGAAAGAGCAAAAGAATCTTATTTTTATTGGTATTAACGCATGGCATATACTTAAAAAAAGGACTGCCCCCTCATGAAAGAAATAAAAATACCTGATAAATTGCTTCCTTTAGTTAAAGCATTTACAGCAGATGAACAATCAGCCAAGCTTCTTATTATTGAGGCTTCGAAGGCAATCTGTAACTCACAAAAGCAGAGGTCATATGGTTATGATGATATGGAAATCTCAAAAGAAGAGATTGAGGGGATTATTAGTCTTATGAAAGGCATTGATCCTCGAGATACAATCGAGATGATCTATGGGGCGCAAATTGTAAGCAGTCACCTTATGGGGCTTCGTATGCTTAGCCATCCTCACAAACAAGATCAAACACTGGGTTTAAATTTACTTCGTTTTAGCAATGAAGCAATGGAAAGACTCCAAAAAAAGCGATCTGGAGGAGCCTGTCAAAATATCAATATTACTTACAATCATCTAGGATCAGGAATTTTACAAACACAGACAGGGAGCTAAATATGCCAGTCAAGGGAATCGTTTCGGGTGGCTGTCAACCTTGTGGCGCTAAATGCCGAACAAAAGGAGGCGCGCCTTGCTTGTCGCCTGCAATGAAGGGAAGCAATAGGTGCCGGATGCACTTCGGACACTCTCGCAAGTTTAAAACACATGGACGGCTTACTATTCAGGCAAAAGAAGACCGTAAGGAACAGCGTGTTTTATTAAAAGAAATGAAGGCAATTAATCATGAAATCGAGGTGATTAATGAAGAAAGAACTGGTTAAAACTCAAGAAAAGATAAAAAGGCGTGCTGAATTAATGAAGAGCGCGAAAGCAAGAATGGACAAATGGGGGCGGATGGAAAATGGCGATATAGCTGCTCTCATCGAGTTGAGCGTTGAATGTGGACTAAACACAAAATAAGACTTTACTGACTATTTTCATCCCTCTTATGCGCGCACGCGACCACCCGCCTATGAAGGGGAAGTTTGCGGATCCGGTGAGTTGTTAGAGAATTAATTTCTTCTCTATTACAATGAACTTTTTAAAGCGTAAGGGGATTTGTAAAGGCTTATAAAGGGACTCCAACAGCATTAAAAACAGGAAAAATGAGGGTAGGTATGACCTTAAATAGAACCGTTACCATATCAAAAATATAAATAAGCAGCTGAGGAGAGAGATGCCTAAAAAAACCAAAAAAGTTCACTAAAAAAACCGATAAGTTATTTGAGGAAGCCGAAAAGGGGGACACTAAATCCATGATCGAAATTCTTGTAAAGTCGGGGCGGTTGCAGTGTAGCGAAAGAGAGTTTAAAAATTTTCTGGAACAATTTTGACCTGACTTTCGCGAGTATTACATAGAAGCCCACTTTCGTTTATATTACATAGGAGCTGTGTTTTGGCAATATCACAGGGAAGAAGTTTCCCCTCTATTACGAGAGATCACTTTTTAAAGTAATTACTTTGAATTTTGGCCGGCTAAGTACTTTTTCAATAAATCATTGTAGTTGAAAATAATTTATCAAATTACTCATGCTCATATAGTTAAACAAAACAACCAAGGATGTCACATGCATTATTTATATTTCTATCTCTACTATTTCGTCGATTTCATTTTATGGTATTTAATATCATTAGCTTTTTGGATTCCATTAAAATGGGTTGTTAATAAAATTATATTTTTAGAAAATAAGAATGAAAATATAAACCTTAAAAAAATAGAAACAAATTCTTACTATTTAGGTATGTGGTGTGTTCTATCACTTAAGCATGTAAAAGCATTTCTATCAAACCTAACAACTTAAAGCTATATCTAAAATGATAGTTCTTATGAAATAAATAACAAGGCACCGTTGTTTTCGAGTAAATAATTTCAAAGTCATAAAAAAACACTCTTTAAAGGATTAAAATGAAAGTTAGTGAGTTCATCGAAGTAATAGAAAAAACGGCAATGGAGAATTATAGCCAACTAGAAAAATGGTTTCTAAATATTGAAATGGATAATATTTATTATACAATATATGTTTTTACGGTGTTCATAATAATATGTAATATGTTGTCTGTTATAATAGGTAAATGTAACCCAAAATAATCAAGACAAAAACCAACTTTTGCGTGTGTAGGATGGAAATCAATCTAAACCACCAGATTTACCGCGTTGCCAAGCATTAAAAATCTAGCCTTACCCTTTTGTGAGAGACTTCGATAAAAGCTTTCTCTACAGATTTCCATTTTTGAAGATATTTTGGTCATTCCGTTACAAAAATGATCAGAGAAGGAATTCTTAAAGGCAAGAAACTTGGCAAAAAATGGTATATCAAGGGCGATGATATAAAGGATCACTTTAACGACAAATAATTTCTCGATTGCCGGAAAGGATTCTTTCTAGCAATGGGATTCTAATAAAAAATAGCCCTTCGGATAGGGTATAAATTAAATAAAAAGGAGTTTAGCTTTATGAATTATGAAAAGGGATTTAACAGGATGGCAACAGCATTTTGTGTATTGATAGCTGTTGTAGCAATTTTAGATTTAATACCGCTTTTTGAAAGGTCGAGCTTTTACGAAATTTTATCCTATGCTCCAACTTTTATTTCGAACATTCTAAGGGGTGATTTAGCAAAGGGTTATGTGCTAGAAGCCTTAATTACTGTTATTATATATGTTAAATCTCTTGTATGGATTTTCATAAAAGTCACTCAATGGATTGTTTCCGGATTCAAAGATGAAAAATTAAAAATCAAGGAAGAGGTTTAATATGGAAGATGGATCATTCAAATCTGATTAATGTAGATTTCTAAACATACCGTCTGAATTTAGGATATTACTCTCATGATGTTTCTCCATTGTATCGCAGCCTTTATTTTAAATATATTGATGTCAATTTTAAATAAATTCCCAAATTTATCCCATATCCCCTCTGCCTGGGTGTTTAAGCCTGTTTTTATGGGTTTTTCAATTATTTAATAACATAAACTACATAAACTCAAAGTGATACGAAAAACATTTGCTTTGCAAAAAAATCTGAAAACACCTACAATTTTTCTTTTTGGCATTTCATAAATTATAAAAAAGGGAAAAAAATGAAAAGTAAATTATCATCATTGGTTGTATTGTCACTCCTATTAACTTCTGCTCTATTTGGCTCTCAAACCACATGTAAAACATCCGAAGGAAGAGATGCAATTTTAGATTCTAATGGAACTTGGAAATACTCAAGTGCAAATAATAAAAAGAATTCAAAGGCGACCTCTTTGGTAAAAAGTAAAAAAGTCACTTTTGGAGTATGGTTTAATGATCAAATTTGGGAACAAAAAAAGAAAAAAAGTAATGAAGATGCTGAATTTTCATTTTCAATGAGAGATGAAACTGGTTACGCAATTATGATAAATGAAGATATTGGAATTCCTAGTG